>NZ_JASGFD010000007.1:0-118949 GCF_047605705.1 Silvibacterium sp.
AGAGTAAATATTCGTTATCTCAAAAGAGACCTGGTATGGAATAGCCCTCACCGCGACGTGAGCGGTCGCGGACCTCGTAAACAGAGCCTGTCGGCGTTCCGTCATCCTGTGTATAGCGGCGAAGCTCCTTCACCGTCTCGACCTTGTCACGGGCATATTCGCTGGCCAGCCGCGTAAGCGCGTAGGTCACGATATCGCTGTGATGCAGGCCCTGCATCTCCGGATCGCGGCGGAAATTCAGCCACAGACGATGCACCAGCTGCACATCTTCGGCCTGCAGCTGCGGAGCATGAGGACCGATGTGGAAGGCCTGCGCTTCGCCGTCAGGCATCACCACATAGAACGTGAATTGCCGCTTCGGCTCGGGAAGCGCTTCCCAGGCCTGTCCCACGCGATAGGCCTGTTCCTGCGCCGACATCTTTGTCGAAAGGCCGGAAACAAGCGCCGAAGCCTCGAGCTTGCTTGCCGTCTGCACCAGCGCCGCGAAGATGTCGCCCGCCGGCACCACCAGCAGAGAGATGTGCTTGCCGAAGCTTTCCGCGACAGACACAGCCTTGGTGAAGAGCATCTGCTCGTGCTCGCTGAAGGGCTGTTCGTCGACAATTTCCGGGCCACCGGCGCCCATCATGCGTACTGTCATCACGACGACGTCCTGCTCGTCCGTGTTGGTTCGCGAGAGCGCCCATTTCAGCGCGAAGGGATTGCCGGAATCGCGCATGGTGACCAGCATCGCGCCGGGACTGATCTCAAGTGCGTCGCGATCGATCGCCTCAGGATGCTCGAGCTGAAAGTGCTCCTTCATCTGGGCGGCGGTGGCAGCCTGCTTCTTCAGGTTTTTCTGCTCGGAGATGGAGAAGATGACGAAGAACGTCGCGGCAAAGGCAATTCCGCTCTCGGTGGCTACGCTCTTGGTGAAGAGATTCACGATCGCCGTCGTCAGCAGGACAAGGAATACGGAGAACAGGCCTACAGGGAATTCCGTCTTGCCGAACTTCAGATTGATCGGCACTTTCCATCCGCGCTCGCCTTTAAACTTCCAGCGCAGAACCAGCATCGCGAGGCTGTTGAACGTGAAGCTCCAGATCACTCCGAAGGCATAGGCCTCACCCAGCGTGATCACGTTGCCGCGGCTCACGATGATCGTGAACAATTGCAGCGCCGTGACAAGATTTACGATGCGGTAACTGGTGCCGTACTTGTGGTGCGGCTTACGAAACCAGTCGGTGAGCACGCCATCTTCGGCGACACGCATCAGCACGCCGGTCGAACCGATGAGAGAGGTATTGACCGCGCCGGAAAGAATCAGAAAGCCGACGATCACCACGAAGACGCGGAAGATGATCTTCAGCGTGAGCGGACCGACCATGTACATGGCCAGGCCGGCGATGAGGTTATCGCGATAGAGCGGCACGCGCACCGAGTCAGGAATGATCATGACTGCAAGCAGCGAGACGATGCCGGTAAACACGAAGCTGTAAATCGCGATGACAATCGCCGCGCGCTTCAGATTCTTGAGCTTGGGATGCTCAATCTCGCGGTTGACCTGCGCGAGCGTTTCCTCACCGCTCATGGCAAGCACTGAATGGCCGAAGGCCATCAGGATGCCGAAGAGCCCCAGCGCACCGGCAAGCTTGGTGCCGGAAAGAAAGCCCAGCGCGTCACTCGAGAAGTGTAGGTTCGATGGAACGGGAAACGGCGGCAGCGGGGAATGGCGGAGGACCGCCGTCACGATACCCCAGCCCAGCAGCAACACCACCATAATGGTGGTGATCTTCATCACCTCGAGGGCCTTGTCGCTGGACTCCTCGATGCCTTTGATGTTCTGCCACCAGTAATAGACCGTTACGATGGCGCAGAAGACCGCCGAAGTCTCATCGACCGGAAACTGCCATGCAGTCTGCCCGTGCACGAGCGCCGCGGGCAGCCATCCGTGCTGAGCACCCTGCACCATGAGTTCGTTCATCAGGCCCGTGATGTACTGCCCCGCGGAGACGCCGGAGATCGGGCCGGTGAGGATGTAATCGAACATCAGCGCCGAAACGCTCAGCTTGGCGAAGGTGCCGCCGAGGGCTTCCTTCACCACGCGGTAGACACCGCCGCGCGTGAACATCGAGCAGCTCTCCACGTACACCGCGCGAACGGCGAAGGAGAACAGCATGACGCCGAGGATGAACCAGGGAGCGGCCTTGCCCACCGCCTCTTCTGCAATACCACCGGCATAAAACGCCGAGGAGCCGAGGTCGTTCAGAACGACCGCTGCCGCCCTCCAGAACGAGATGAAGGTCAACATGACCGAGGAGGCTACGACGAGCCTGACTCGATTCGATTGCGGAGCGGAAAAAGTTTGTCCGGATGACATGGAATGTGGGCAAAGACTGCGGGTCAGAATCGGATGCCGGCGCTATCTTTCGCTAAAACCGGCTATCTTTCGTCCTGACGCTCTCGCTGAGTGTATGACCCACCGGCGAGGACGTCAATCGAATGGTGCCCTCACCTATTTCTCAAAAAGTTCGCCGAAGTCCTCAATGAAGCTGAGAACCACCACCACGGCCGCACCGGCAAGTCCCACGAAAAACAATGCGGTGAGCAGGTGCATTCCGAACTGAGCCAGCGCAATCATTCCCCTGATTGTAACCCCGCCCGGCTTTTGCCGCCGCGTCCCAGCCAGTGAACATCCGGGGTGTTACACTCGCGCTGAATGGCCGTGGCAATTGACAGCATCAAACCCAGCGTGGCGCACGGCTCTCGTAGCAGCGGAAAGTGGCCGTCTTTCTCTGCGATCGCACTGGCCCTGCTCGCTGCCGTCCTGCTCGATCTTCCCTTCCCCATTGCCGGACCGATGCCGCCCTGGCGTGCCACATTCGCCTGGATTGCGCTGATCCCGCTGTTGGTTGCGATTCTCCGGTCCGGATTCATAGCTCCGGCGCACTACCTGCGGCGCAGCGCTGTCACCGGATACGCTGGTGGCATTGCCTGGTACACGCTCAATTCCTATTGGATCGAGCGCACCATGCACCTCTACGGTCACGTTCCGGTGCCGGGAGCTATCGGAATCCTGCTGCTCTACTCGCTGGTCCTAGGACTCTATTTCGGGCTCTTCACGTTCCTCTTAGCTCTGGTTCGCTCGGTTACCCGGAGCATCTATCCTGCGCTCGTTCTCGCACCTTTTGCATGGGCAGCTGTCGAGATTGCGGCCTCCCGCATTACCAGCGTTCCCTGGGATCAGCTCGGCTATTCGCAGGTGGATAACCTGCTGCTGACGCACCTTGCGCCGTTTACCGGCGTCTACGGCATCTCGTTTGTGCTCGTAGCCGTAAATGCCGTGCTGGCCGCAGCCGTGCTGGCGAAACCGCTGCGCGTACGCCTCGCTCTTGCGGCCACCGGCCTGATCGCAGCCGCAGTCTTGCAGTCCGGAACCTGGAGCCGCGTACCTGCCGCGCCCACGCGGGCAACAGCCGTGCTGCTCCAGCCCAACTTCAGCGTGGATGAAGAGCACGACTGGCCCGGCGCAAAGTGGGACCAAAACATCGCCCGCTTTCTCGCCCAGAGCTCCGAAGCGCTGACACCGTATTACAGCGGCATGCCATCCCCCGCGAAGACGCTGCAGCCCGCGCCCGCTACGCCGGCACCTCCTATTTCATTGATCGCATGGCCCGAGGCGCCCTCACCGTTTGAGGAGACCGATCCGCGCTTTCTCGCCGCCATGCATCAGCTCGCGGCCAAGACCCATGCCGGCATCGTCGTCGGACTCCCGGCAGCCGACTGGGCAACGGACAGCCAGGGCCGCCAGTACATTCAAACCTTCAATTCGGCGACCATCTTCTCGTCCGCCGGCGACCGCATCGGCCGTTACGACAAGATTCACCTCGTTCCTTTTGGGGAATACGTCCCTTACAGCGATCTTTTCTTCTTTGCGCACAAGCTTACCCGCCAGGCCGGCAACTTCGACCGCGGCACGCACCGCAGCGTTTATACGCTGAATGGCCATCGCTACGGCGTTTTCATCTGCTACGAATCGATCTTCGCGGATGAGGTCCGCCACTTCGCGGACAACGGCGCAGAAGTCTTCGTGAACATCTCCGACGACGGCTGGTACGGCGACACCAGCGCACCCTGGCAGCACCTGAATATGGCCCGCATGCGTGCCATTGAAAACCGCCGCTGGATCGTGCGTGACACCAATACCGGCGTCACCTCGGTCATCGACCCCGAGGGCCGGCTTCTCACCAGCGCGCCGCGCGGCGTCTTCACCTCGCTCGCCGTCCAGTACGGCTTCCGCAGCGACGTCACCTTCTACACGCGCCATGGAGACCTCTTCGGTTATGCGTGTGTGATAATCACACTGGGCGTGGTGCTGCTGCTGGGTAAGCGGCGCATCCGATTCCAGCCCTGAAGACAGGTCCCGACCACGTGTTGAACGATCTTGAATTCGCCTACACTCCCGTACGCGAAAAAGTCCGTGGCCTGCGGGAGTATCTTTGACCCCGCCCGCCTCAAGTCTGATCTAGCCGAGATCGAGCAGAAGCTCTCCGATCCCAGTCTCTGGTCGAACCCCCAGCTCTCTCAGCCGCTCATGCGCGATCGCAAGCGCTTCGAGGCCCTCCTTGCCGACGACGCGGAACTCGAGCGCCGCAGCGGCGATGTGGAGGCCTACTTCGACCTGGCGCGCGAAGGCGAGCCCGTCGAAGCGGAGCTCGAACGCGAGATCAACTCGCTGAATGAATTTGCCGAAGCGATGGAAGCTCGCACGCTTCTCTCCGGCGAGACCGATGGTCTCAACGCCATCGTGACCGTGCATCCCGGAGCCGGCGGCACCGAAAGCCAGGACTGGGCCGAGATGCTGATGCGCATGTATCTACGCTGGGCCGAGCAGCAGGGTTTCAAAACTGAAATGAACGACTACCAGGATGGCGAAGAAGCCGGCATCAAGTCGGCAACCTTCACCATCAGCGGCGAATATGCATTCGGCATGCTCTCGGGCGAAACCGGTGTGCATCGCCTCGTCCGCATCTCGCCTTTCGACCAGGCCAAGCGGCGTCACACCTCGTTCGCATCGGTCTTCGTATCGCCGGAAATCGATGACTCGATCCAGATCGACATCAAGCCGGACGAGATCCGTACCGACACCTACCGCTCCGGCGGCAAGGGCGGCCAGCACGTGAACACGACGGACTCGGCGGTGCGCATTACGCACATTCCCACGGGCATCGTGGTGCAGTGCCAGAACGAGCGCTCGCAGCACAAAAATCGCGAGAAGGCGATGAAGATGCTGCGCTCGCGCCTCTACGAATACGAACTCGAGAAGAAGAACGCAGAGTCCAAGAAGCTCGAAGACTCAAAGCTCGACATCAACTTCGGTTCGCAGATCCGCTCTTACGTGCTGCAGCCCTACCGCATTGCCAAGGACCACCGCACCAAGGTCGAAGTGGGCGATGTGGACCGCGTGCTCGACGGCTATCTCGAGCCCTTCATCCGCGGCTACCTGTTGCTGCGCCGCAATGGCGGCGTGCCTTCCGTAGTGGATAGCGGCGACGATTTGGAGTAACGACGATGAACGAGCCCCAGCTGATCCAGCAGATTCTCGAAGACACGAAAACGATCGCCGTCGTAGGCCTGAGCGATAACCCCGCGAAGGCCTCGCACGGAGTTTCGAAGTTCATGCAGTCGCGCGGCTATCGCGTCGTACCTGTAAATCCGGCCATCGCAAGCGCACTCGGCGAAAAGTCCTATCCGTCGCTGGAAGAGGCCGTCGCTGCGCTCTCTTCGGAGGGCGTGAAGGTCGATCTCGTGAACATCTTCCGGCTGCCGCAGCACCTTCCGCCCATCGTCGACGACGTGATCCGCCTTGGCCTGCCTGCCATCTGGATTCAGGAAGGCATCATCAACGAAGAGGCCGCGGCGAAAGCCGAGGCTCACGGCGTAAAAGTCGTGATGGATCGCTGCATTCTGAAAGATCGCATGGCCGCAGGCTGGAACTAGAGCCTACTTCTTCCCTGCTTCGCGCACCGCAGCCAGCGCCTCCGCCGTGAGGCGCTGTTTCATTTCCCACATCTTGGTCCAGGGATCGCGCTTCAGCCGCTGCTTCCAATCGGCAAAATTCGCGACGGCAAACTCCGGGCGCTGCTTCAGGTCTACCCACGCAAGCGGCAGCGCCACATGTGCTCCTGCACGCGCTCTCGGTGAAAACGGCGCCACCGCCGTCGCTCCACGCTCGTTGCGCAGGTAATCGAGGAAGATCTTTCCCTTACGCGCGGCCTTGGTCATCTTGATCAGGTACAGCTCCGGATCGCTCGCTTCAATCGTCTCGGCGAAACTACGCGCAAAGGCCTTTACCTCGGTCCAGTCATGCTCCGGCACAATGGGCGCAACTACATGCAGCCCCTTGCCTCCGGTCGTTTTCACGAAGCTCTCGAGGCCCAGAGTCTTCAGCCCCGCCTTCACATGCTTCGCTGCATCCACGAGAGTCTCCCATCGGATGGCCGCATCGGGATCGAGATCGAAGATGAGCATATCGGGCGTCTCGAGCGCATCGTTGCGCGAGCCCCATGGATGCACCTCGAGCGCGCCCATCTGTGCCAGCCCCGGCAGCGCCTCCGGATCGCTCAGCGTGAGATAGTCCTCGGCGACGCCTTTCTTATCCTTGATGCGAACACTGCCGATGCCCTCCGGAACTCCCTGCCCGATATGTTTCTGGAAGAAGCACGGATGTCCCACACCTTCAGGACAACGCACCAGGCTCAGTGGCCGGTTCGCGATATGCGGCATCATGTGCTCCGCGATGGCTGCGTAATAGTCCGCCAGCTGTTGCTTGGTGAGACCGCTCTCCACGTCGAGCACTTTGTCCGGATGCGTCAGACGTACCTTCCCATGTTCTGCATCCTCCGCGCCGCTTGCGCCCGGTTGCGTCTTTGCCGCTTTACTCAATGGCGTCCGATGCGTGGCAGCCTTCTTCGAGCCTGTATCCGCTATCTCTCTTTCCGCGTTTTCCCGCGGAAGCTCACGCGTCACTTCCTTCGCAGGCTTGTCCTCACGTAGCCCCTTGAATGAAGCCTGCCGGACGAGCTTATCCGCTGTCCATGTAGCGAACGCGACTTCCGCCACAAGCACCGGCTTCACCCACAGCGCATCCTTGCGCCCATCGGCGATGATCCTGGCGAAGGGGCTTTTCTCGACCCGGATCTCCTCGAGGCGCTTGCGTAGTTCACGCTGCGATTTCTGCGTAAAGCCCGTACCGGTGCGTCCCGCATAGATGAGCCTGCCCTCTTCGTAGTAGCCCAGTAATAGCGATCCCAGGCCCGCGCCGCGATCACCCGGCAGCGTGAAGCCGCCAACCACAAACTCCTGCTGGCGGACGCATTTTACCTTCACCCACGCCGAGGAACGGCCGCTGCGGTACACAGCATCGGCACGCTTCGAAACGATGCCTTCCGCGCCCAGGCGGCAGGCATGCGCAAACACATCGGCACCGCTCTGGTGCACGTCGTCACTGAAGCGAATAACATCGTCTCCCCCTGCCAGAAGGCGCGCCAGCACAGCCTTGCGCTCGGTCAATGGTAGGTTGCGCAGGTTGTGCCCATTCAGGTGCAGCAGATCGAAGACGAAGTAGGTCAGAGGGTACTTCCCGTGTTCCTGGAATGCCGCCTGCAACCGCGCGAAGCTCGTCGCGCCCTCATCGTTCAGCACGACAACTTCACCATCGATCAGGGCAGACTCCACCGGCAGCTTTGCAACCGCCTCCGCCAAGCTACGCATGCGATGTGTCCAGTCGAGCCCTTTGCGCGTGAGTAGCGTTACGTTACCGTTCTTGATATGCGCCTGCACCCGATAGCCGTCCAGCTTAAGCTCGTGTATCCAGTCGCTCCCGCTCGGCGCTTCCTTCAGCTGCGCGCATAGTTGCGGCGCGATAAATTTCGGCATTGCCTCGCGCGGCAGGGATTTCAGTTCTGCACTCGTGACGTTCTTTTTCTCAGGCCTTTTGGATACCCTCGCGCGGGAGGATGCAGCCTTCTTTGGTGTCTCTACCGGGGCCGGCGTCTTCTCGTCGATCTGCTTCGTGTCCTTCGAATTCCAGATGTGGTCTTCGTCCTCCGCGATGCCATCGAGGTCGCGGCCCGTCACAACGCTGTCAGGAGCTTCTTCCGTGATCGGCGGATCCCCTTCGCCCTGTTCATACTCGTCATGCTCCTTGATCAACAGCCAGTTCGGCTTGGCTTCCTGCGCAGCCTTGCCTCCCATGCGCACCAGCGTCCAATTGCCCTTCAGCTTCTCGCCATGGAGTTCGAACTTCAGGCGGCCGGTACGCAGTCCCTCGTCAGCATCGCCATGCGGAGTCCATGTGCCGTGATCCCACAGCATCACCGTGCCGCCACCATACTGCCCCTTCGGAATCGTGCCCTCGAAGCCGCCGTACTCGATGGGATGATCCTCGACCTGTACCGCCAGGCGCTTGTCGCCGGGATAGTAGCTGGGCCCTTTGGCCACCGCCCAGCTCTTGAGCACACCACGCCAGCCCAGGCGAAAATCGTAATGCAGCCGCGTCGCCGCGTGCTTCTGGATCACGAAAGGGAGCGCCTGCTCCTTTGCTGCTTTGCCACCCGCAGGCTCCGCCGTCACGGAAAAATCCCGCATCGAGCGATACTTCTTTAGCTGCCTGTCGACTTCCGCCGACGCTGAGATATGGCGGCTCCCCGCCTTCGAGCTCGCAGTCTTTGGGGTCCCAGCTTTTGATATTCCAGTCTTCTTCGGAACGACGGCCTTTTTCGTCGACTTCTTCTGCGCTGACTTTTTCGCTGCCATCTCAGGCGCTCTTTCTGCGGGCCGCTGGCGCGCGCTTCGCTGCCTTCGGAGATATCACCCGCTTCGCCGCAGTCTTCTTTGCGGGAGATTTCTTTTTACCTGCGCTCTGTGCGTTCAGGCTTGCCCGCAGCGCGTCCATCAGGTTGATGACCTTGCCCTTCGCCGGCTTCTTCTCATCTTCATCCAGCGGCAGGGGCTGCTTCTTCACCTTCGCTTCGACCAGCTTCTTCACAGCGTCCTCATAGTCGTCATGAAACTCCGCCAGATTGAAGGGCTGCGTATACTGCTCAATCAGGTCCGTCGCCATCGATAGCTGCTTTGCATCGACCGTTTGTGCGCCGATATTGCCGAAGTACTGATCCTCATCGCGAAGCTCCGTACCATAGCGCAGCGTGTAGATCATCATGCCGCGGCTCTTCTCGCCGGGTGCGGCAGTAATCGCAACAAGATGCTCGCGCCCCGCAAAGACAATCTCACCCAGGCCGGCTTTGCCGCTCTTCGCCAAGGCCCGCTGAACCACCGCAAACGCCTGTGCCTGCTCCTTGCCTCCCGGCACAACGAAATAGGGCTTTTCGAAAAGTGTGAGCGGAATCTCGGCAAGATCGACGAACTGCGCGACCTCAAGCCTGCGCTTGCTCTCGATGCGCAGGCGGTCTATCTCCTCGGGCTCGATGGTGACGTATTTTCCCGGGCGATACTCGTAGCCTTTGACGATCTCCGCCTTCTCCACCGGATCGTTCCCGTCGATGACCTTCATGTGTCGGACGCGCTCGCCCGTGTTGCGGTCGATCTGGTGAAAGGCGATCTCGCTCGCGCTGTTCACCGCCGGAAACAGTTCGATGTCGAACGACACCAGAGAAATTTGCAGCTGCCCTGACCAGTACGCACGCGCCACGCCTGAGATCTCCTTGTGGCGATTGGATTCCAATCCCCCGCCTCTGGGTGGCCAGAGGCGGGCGAAACATGCATGCAGGGACTATAGTGCTGCTATGAGCCAGAGCACCCCTTCTCAGCCCATTCGCGCCGGAGTCGTCGGCTTCGGACTCGGCGGCCGTATTTTTCATGCCGCCGTCATCGCCGAGACCCCCGGCCTTGAGCTCGCAGCCGTCGTGCAGCGCAGCAGCCACTCCGCAGCAGAGGTTTATCCCGGCATCACCATCGCCCGCTCCATTGGCGAGCTGCTCAAGGATGAGTCGATTCAACTCGTGGGAATCAGCTCTCCGAGCGGCGACCACTACGCGCATGCCAAGCAGTGTCTCGAGGCTGGGAGGCATGTGATGGTCGACAAACCGTTCACGCTTACCTCGGCGGATGCGCGGGAGCTTGTCGATCTGGCCGCAAGTAAAGGCCTGGTGCTTGCGCCCTACCAGAACCGCCGCTGGGACGGAGATTTCGTCACGCTGAAGCAGGTTCTTGCCTCGGGCGAACTGGGCCGCATCGTCACCTATGAGTCTCACTTCGATCGTTTCCGGCTGAAGCAGCGGGATACATGGAGGGAAAACGGTACAGTCGGAGGCGGCCAGTTATTCGACCTCGGCTCCCACCTGATCGATCAGGCTGGCGCGCTCTTTGGCGACCCCGTGAGCGTGTGGGCGGACGTCCGCACCGATCGGGAAGGCAGCGTTGTGGACGATGCCTTCGACATCGAACTGAAATTCGCGGGCGGTCTCTCCGCCTGGCTACGCTCCTCGATGACGGCGCTCTTCCGCGGTCCGCGCTTCCTCGTTCATGGCACCGGGGGCAGCTTCGTGAAGTGGGGTCTCGATCCTCAAGAGCCGCAGCTGCTCGCCGGGATGCAGTTCACCGATGCCGGCTTCGGGGAAGATCCGGAGACAGACTGGGGCACGCTGCATCTCGAAGGCCAGCCGGACCGGCGCATCGCAACGGTCCGCGGTGATTATCGTGGCATTTACGCGAATGTGCGCGACGCGATTCTCGGAAAGGCTCCCCTCGAAGTCACGGCCGAGCACGCCTGGCGCACGGCGCGCATCATCGAACTGGCGCGGGAATCTAGCCGCAGCGGTCAGCGGCTGCCATTCCCCGGCTGAATATCGAATGAATGAAAAAGGCCGGAGCTTTCTCTGAGAGCTCCGGCCTTTTTTCGTGACGTTTTCAGTTAACTTCTGTTGTTCTCGCGCTTCGACTCGCGAATACGCCGGATCTCTTCCAGCCGCTGCCCGAGCAGCTTTTCCCGGCCTTCTGCGGTCGGGTGATACCAGCGCCGCCCGCGCAGGCGATCCGGCAGGCACTCCATGTCGGCAACCTTCCCGGCTTCGTCGTGCGCATATTTGTAACCGTGACCGTAGCCTAATGTCTTCATCAGACCGGTCGGCGCGTTGCGGAGGTGCAGCGGCACAGGCTCGGCACGATTGCTCTCAATCTCGCCCAGAATCTCACCATAAGCCGTGTAGACAGCATTCGACTTGGGAGCGAGAGCAAGGTAAACCACTGCCTGCGCCAATGCGAGATCGCCCTCCGGCGAACCGAGGAAATCCATGGCATCGCGCGCCGAAAGGGTGAGGTTCAGCGCCTCAGGCGAGGCCAGTCCGATGTCCTCGACCGCCATGCGCACCACGCGCCGGGCCACGTACATCGGATCTTCGCCCGCCTTGAGCATCCGCCCCAGCCAGTAGAGCGCCGCATCGGCATCGGAGTTGCGCACCGACTTGTGCAGCGCGGAGATCAGGTTATAGTGCTCTTCGCCTTTCTTGTCATAGAGCAGAACGCGCTGTTGCAGCGCTTCGACGGCAAGATCCTTCGTGATCGTCTTTTCGCTGCGCGCATCGGCCAGCTTCGCGGACACTTCGAGCGCATTCAGCGCATTGCGGGCGTCACCGCTCGAATAGGCGGCGAGCGTCAGCAGCGCGTCATCCTCCGCACCAATACCCATGCGGCCCAAGCCCCGCTCTTCGTTCTCTAGGGCACGGCGCAGCAACAGCAGCAACTCTTCATCGCTGAGCGCCTGCAATGTATAAACGCGGCAACGCGACAGGAGCGCACCGTTGATCTCGAACGACGGGTTCTCGGTCGTCGCGCCGATCAGGCGAATCGATCCGTGCTCGACATACGGCAGGAAGGCATCCTGCTGTGCGCGGTTAAAGCGGTGAATCTCGTCGATGAAGAGAATCGTGCGCGAGCCGAACTGCGCCGCCTTCTCCGCATCCACCATCACCTGCTTGATCTCTTTGATCCCCGACATCACCGCCGAGAATTCAATGAAGCTGGCATTCGTCGCGTGAGCGATGATCTTGGCCAGCGTCGTCTTACCGACGCCCGGAGGTCCCCAGAAGATCATCGACGCCGGATCGTCGCGCTCAATCTGCACACGCAGCGGTTTACCCGGTCCAAGCAGATGCTTCTGCCCTACGTATTCCTCAAGGTTGCGCGGACGCATGCGCTCGGCAAGTGGCGCAGTGAGATTGCCAGAAGAAGAGAGGTCCGGTGTCGGCTGAAAAAGACTCATCGCTTCCCTCCACGCTGACGGGCAGCCTCATAAAGCAGCACCGATCCGGCCACTGCCGCGTTGAGAGACTCCACCGGTCCGGGCATGGGAATCGTCAGCCGCACTTCGGCCTCAGCCAGCAGCGACGGCGAAAGCCCCGCTCCTTCATTGCCGAGCAGCAGCGCAGCCGGCTTTGTGAAATCCCATTCACTTGCGGACTCTCCCTCTGCGGCCACCGCAGCGGCGATCCGGATTCCCCGCTCATCCAGAGCCTCAAACAGATCGTCTTCCTTCACCGCAACACAAGGCAGGCGGAAGGCCGACCCCGCAGAGGCGCGCAGTACCTTCTGGTTGGCAAGGCTTACCGTGCCCGGCAGCATGATGAATCCTGTTGCGCCGAAGGCTTCGGCCGAACGAATCAGCGTGCCGAGGTTGCCCGGATCCTGCAAACCTCCGGAGACAACCAGCAGCGCGGGCTCTTCGCGATCGAGAATCTCATCCAAAGTCCACTCCGGCATTCGCACCAACGCGGCCACACCCTGTGGAGACTCCGTGTGCACGGCGCTGCTGAAGACATCCCGCGCGACCACCAGTACTTCCGCATCCGCTGGCAGAGTCAGCCGTTCGAGCCGATGCTCCTGCCCCTGCTCGACGAAGATCGCTGCAAAGTTCAGTCCGCTCTCCGCGGCTTCAGCCAGCAGGTGCTCGCCCTCAATGGCGATATCGCCGGCCGCCGACACGCCCGCGCGCAACTCCTTCACACGTGCATTCTGTCGGCTCTGAATCAGTCTTGGCGCGGCCATGGGCATAAAGGGATTCTATCGCTCCTGGCATCGTCCCAGAGCCACACTCCCTGTGGACACGCCGTGGCATAGAATTGAAAGCGTCGCATCTGTTCCGGTCCGGTGCCGTTCCGGAAGCCGCAAGAGCCGCCGGACAGCTTTTTATTTTGATGGGAGCCACCTTGTCTGCAGAGATTCTGCGCATCCATCCGGATGAGCCCGAACCGGATCGCGTGCAATACGTTGTGTCCTGCCTGAAGAGCGGCAAAGTTGTCGCCATGCCCACGGATACCTTCTACGGGCTGGCCGTCGATCCCGTGAACCTGCGCGCCGTCGAGCGCATTTACGAAATCAAGCACCGTCTCAAGCAGAAGCCTCTGTCGCTGCTGATCGCCAATGTGGCTCAGGCGTATGAGCTGGCGCGGGAGACCGGCTCGACTCTCGACCGGCTCGCCGAGCGTTTCTGGCCCGGCCCTCTCACGCTGATCGTCAAGGCCGGCTCGAAGCTTCCGCTGCGCAGCACCGCGAACACCGGGAACGTGGCTATCCGCGTTCCCGATGCAGCCATCCCGCGCGCTGTCGTCGAGGCCTTTGGCCTGCCGATCACCGCGACCTCGGCCAACCTGCAGGGCATGCCGGAGTGCACATACGCGGCTGGCGTCCGTGACCAGATCGGCGACCGCATCCCGGTCATTGTGGACGGCGGCCCAACCGGCCGAAGCCTGCCCACCACCATTGTCGACCTCTCGGGCGGCGAGGGCACCTGGCAGATTCTCCGCGAAGGCGCCATTCCCACCCATGAGATCGCTCTCGCGTTGCAGTCTTAACGACTGCGGCCGTCTTCCTTATCCATGATCGTGCCTGCTTCCAACCTGCGACCTCTTCATCCGCCGGTAGCCCCGGGCCGCCGGCGTGGGCGCAGCGGCCGGGTCATCGCCTTCACCCTGCTCCTGCTGCTCATCGGCATCGCCGGTTGGACAGCATGGGTCTATAACCAGATACTCAGCTACGCAAATCGCGACGACGCTCGCCCGGCCGACGCCATTGCCGTCTTCGGAGCCGCCGAATACGACGGGCGCCCGTCCCCTGTCCTGCGCGCTCGCCTCGATCATGCCCTTGCGCTCTACCAGGAAAAACTCGCTCCCATCGTGGTGACGCTCGGCGGAGGCGATCCGGCCGATCTCCACTCCGAAGGCGGCGTAGGCCACGACTATCTCCTCGGCCAGGGTGTGCCCGAGCGCGCGATCATCGCCGAAACGGAGAGCCGGAACACTGAGCAGTCCGCACGCAGGCTCGCAGTCATCGCCGATGCAAACCATCTGCGCACCGTGGTCGTCGTCAGCGACGGAACCCACCTCTTCCGCATTCACGCCCTGTGCGAAAGCCTCGGGCTTACCGTCTTCACCTCTCCGCGCAGCGCGGGTAAAGGCCTGGGGCGCAAGGAAGAGGCGGAACGGATCGCCCACGAGATCCTGAGCTACAGCGCATGGCGGCTGCGCCGCGCCGCCGGGCTCGACCGTTCCGGCGTTACCGCACCTGCCACCAGCTAAACCATTCCCGCCAGCAGAAAGCCGGCGAGAGCCGCCGCACAGGTGGAGAGGAAGTTCACCGCATCGTTGTTGAGCTTCCCGCCGCGCTCCAGCGTCGCCCCCAGCAGGCTATCTACGAATAGACCGAGTACGCCCGCGAATGCGGCAATGAGCGCCTCGAGAGGGCGTAACGGCAGGACGAGCATGGAAATCACGGCGATCACCACTGCGCCGAGGCAGCCGGCCAGCGTGCCCGCGATGCTGATCGCGCCGTCGGTGCCCGGAGGCACACGCTGACCGCTCGTAATCATCAGCGGATCACCGCCCAACACAGATCCCAGCTCCGAGGAAAGCGTATCCGCCGTTGCCTCGGCCAATGCCGCTACCGCGCAGACGATCATCGGCCAGCTCAGGCTGGCCAGGACCGGAAGAGTGACGTGCGAGAGAGTGAGTGGGACACTGGCGATCGCAGCCATGCCGAGATTTGCCGCGACCTGCGCGGCGGACCGGCCGCCATGGCCTTCGGCGACCTCAAGCTTCTCCTTCTGAGATTTCCCGTAGCGCGTGGCGGCGAAGGTAAGGATAAAAAGGGCGACCAGCGGCCAGAGCAGGGTCCGCCAACCGGGCTGCGCCAGGTAGAGCGCCACGGTAAAGAGGCCGCCGGTCGCCGCCGCTGCGAGCGTAGCCGCCCGCAACCCGTAAACCAGCAGGGCAAACACCAGACCAATGATCGCCGCCTGGACAAAACTCCCAGGGCCGATCGACGCCGGGGCAGCAGCTGTTCCCGCCACTGCCGACAACGCTCCCAATACACAGACGGCCAGCACCAGACGGGACTGCCACCCCAGATCTCGCCAGCGTTCCGATATATCGTTCGGTCTCCCCAAACCGCTCCCCCTCACCTGCCTGTTTTCCACATGGATTCGACTTCGTTCTTTCTCCTCAGCTTTCCTTCCGCCTGCCTCTTAAGTCAAACCCTACGGTGATTTACAATCGAACTTCCATCGGGTTTCGCTATTCTGTTCTCGGGAGCGGCGGGCATCGATCCGGAACGATCGTGGAGTGAGGTATTTACGAGTGCAGAGTATGAAATGGCTGGCAGCCGCGCCGCTGCTGGTTCTGGCCGGTCTCACGGGTTGTGGTAGCCAGTATCGTCCCGTTATCAATCAGGTGACTTCGACTGGCCCCGCTTCGGAGCCAACCGCCTATGCTGTAGTCGTTTCGCAGCCGGAGCTGACCCCACCGCAGAGCCTCGCTACCACTGCGCCGCCGTGCCTGGCCTCGAATGCGGAATACAGCAACGACGGCATCGCGACCATTTACGACTTCTCCGGTGACAGCGTGATGGCACAGGCCGAAATCGGGAACGGTCCTCTCAGCTTTGCGCTCAGTGCCTCCGGCAGCGATGCGTACACGCTGAACTGCGACAACACGATGAGCACCATTCCCATCTCCACGTCGTTGCAGACGAAGAACGTGCTGAGCAGCACCTTCTTTACCAAAGCTGCTCCCTACAATGCGCTGGCCGCCAGCGCCACGGAGTACGTCGTCGCCCAGGC
Organism: Silvibacterium sp.; assembly: GCF_047605705.1. NCBI lineage: Bacteria > Pseudomonadati > Acidobacteriota > Terriglobia > Terriglobales > Acidobacteriaceae > Silvibacterium > Silvibacterium sp. The sequence continues at coordinate 16,109 of NZ_JASGFD010000007.1, forward strand.
GCGCGACGCCGTTGATGCTTACACAGGCAGCCCGGCTGCTCTGGCGCAGGAAGTAACCGTCGCACCGTCGGTCGTCAACGTAACCGGCATCTACTCCGGAGCGCGCGTCTACGCCATCAGCCAGGGCAGCAGCTCTGCCTCGGTTACCTGGGGTGCATGCTCCGATCCCACCTCCGTCTCGACTAATGGTGAAGCCGACGCCATCGAAGTGGCGACGAACACCGTCTCTTCGCACCTCGCCCTGGGCGTCTGCCCCGTTTACGGCGTAACCTCGGCAGACGGCCTGCGCACCTTCGTGATGAATCGCGGCAGCGGTACGGTAACGGTCATCAATGCGCAGACGAATTCTCTCGATACCGGCTCCAACCTCGGCACCAACGCAACGATCAACCTTTGCAAGACCGGTGCCACCAGCACGAACGGCTCGACCGGTTGCGACGCGCAGCCTGTGTACGGTGCCATGTACACGCTGGGTGACCTGCTGGTGACCGCCAACTACGGCAACAACACCATGACCGTCATCGATACCTCGACGGACATCTACGGCAATGACAGCTCGACCTTCGGCAAGGTTGTCGGCATCATCCCGACCGGCGCCAATCCTGCGGCGCTGACGATCCTTGGCGATGGCAGCAAGGTCTACTCGGCAAATTCCGGTGATGGTACGGTAACGGTCGGCAGCCTGACCAGCTATACCGCGGTGACGACCATCAGCCTGCTCGGAACAACGACCTCGAACAACACCATCTCGAACACGGCGATCCTTCAGCCCCGCGTGATCGACTCGATCTATAACTACCCCGAAGGTCGCGTCTACGTCGGAGCTCCGAACAGCGAGTATCTGAACATCATCGATACGGAATCCGATACCATCTCGGACTATCCGCTGGTGGAAGGTCAGATTGTCGACCTGCACACTACGACCCAGTATGCCGGCGGCACCTGCCTCGCAACCTCCACGACCGGTACCGAGACATATTGCAACCAGATCCTTACCAGCCACTCCTACGGCTCCGGCGCGCAGTAGTGCCGAGACGTATGGAAGCAAAGAAGGGCGGCCATCAGGCCGCCCTTCTTCATTTCCCCTCGACGATATCCCGCTTCACATCAGGTTGACAGCATCCACATCGACAATCAGGTTGCGCCGTGGAATGCCCGCCGCGTCGGCATGCGCCAGCGCTCCGCGTAAGACCCTCGCCAGCGCAGAGCGCTTCTCCGCCTTCAGCACCAGGTGAAAGCGATAGATGCGCTTGATGCGAGCCAGAGGAGCTGTCGCCGGTCCCAGCACCCGCACACCATCCAGCTGCGTCTTCTGGAACCACCGTCCCAGCGTCGCCGACCACCCTGCGGCTTCCTCGAGATGAGGGCTCTGGATAATCAGGTTCGCCAGCGCAGCGTAGGGTGGATAGTGCATCCATCGCCGGTACTTCATTTCACGCTCAACGAAGCCGTGGAAATCATGCTTCGCCGCGCACTGTACCGCGTAATGATCGGTGTGATAGGTCTGCACCAGCACTGTGCCCGGCAGCTCGCCGCGCCCCGCACGGCCTGAGACCTGCGTGAGCAACTGGAAGACACGCTCCGCGGCACGGAAGTCCGGCAGACCGAGCGCATGATCGCAGCCGACCACCCCCACTAGCGTCACTCCGTGGATGTCATGCCCTTTGGCGATCATTTGTGTGCCGACCAGCAGATTGATCTCGCCAGAGTGCAGCCGCATCAGCAGCTTCTCCATGTCGTGCCGCCCACGCACCGTGTCGCGGTCCATACGGCCGATACGCGCGCCCGGAAATATCTCCTGCAGACGCTCCTCCCCCTGCTGAGAACCCGCGCCGAGGAAATACAGATGCTCGCTGTCGCATTTGGGGCAGCGCGGCGGCACACCGGTTTTGTAACCGCAATAGTGGCATTCCAGACGCTGCCCGACAGGCGCGATGCCGTCCTCGCCTGTCACCTGCTTGTGATACGTAAGCGCAATGGAGCAGTTCTCGCAATCGAGCTTTTCGCCGCATGAGCGGCACATCACGATATAGGAGTATCCGCGCCGGTTCAGCAGGATGATCGCCTGCTCTCCGCGATCGAGCGTTGCCTGCGTCTTCTCGATTAGCGCTCGCGAGAAGAGATGCTCCTGCCCTGTCTCCTGGAACTCCTGCCGCATGTCGACTAGTTCGACCTTCGGCAATGGGCGATTCTGCACGCGCTCGTGCATCTCAATGCGCGCGTACTTCCCTTCCTCGGCATTCCGCCACGATTCGAGCGACGGAGTAGCCGAGCCCAGCACCACAGCCGCTCCCGCCAGCTTCGCACGCACCACGGCCGTGTCGCGCGCATGGTAACGAGGCATCGATTCCTGCTTGTAGCTCGAATCGTGCTCTTCATCGACCACGATGAGACCAAGGTTTTCGACCGGTGCGAAAATCGCCGAACGCGTTCCCACGACAACGCGCGCATCGCCGCGGCGAATGCGATGCCACTGCTCGCTGCGTTCCTCGGGCGTCAGCGCCGAATGCAGCAATGCAACGTCGCTTCCGAATGCATGATGCAGCTGCGCGGCCATCTGCGGCGTAAGACCGATCTCCGGCACCAGCAGAATCGCTGTGCGCCCGCGGTTGAGGGTCTCGCGCATCGCCGCGAGATAGACCGCCGTCTTGCCCGAGCCTGTCACACCGTGCAGAAGATGCGGCTTGAATTCTCCCGCATCCACCGCTGCTGTTATCGCGTTGAGAGCGCGGCTCTGAGCCTCGTTCAGATCGTACGCTGCCTTTTTCATGGACGAGAGATGTGTGAGATGGAACTCCGCGGGGCGCTCCTCGATGCGCACCAACTCACGCTTCACCAGCGTGGCGAGGGTCGACTGTGGCACCTCAAGCTCGCGCAGCTCCGCCACCGGCAACTCGCCGCCGCTGCCTGCAAGCTCGGCAAGGATCGCCTGCTGATTCTCATTGAGCTTCGGCAGCCGCGTGCCTTCTATCAGCACTGCATAGCGCACCAGCCTGCGCGCATCGCGAGGAGCGGCGCTGGTCTCACGCGTAATCCACTTCTTGCGCAGCATTCCGGCGATCAATTCGCGGCTGATACCGGTGGCCGAGCGCAGCCCTGCCGCCTTTATAGGTTCGCCACTCTCGAGATAATTGAGTGCCTTGTACTCGGTGTCCTGATCTTCCGGAGAAAGCTTCGACCGCCGCGAGCTGCCCCGCTCCGCGCCCTCGAAAAGCGCCGCACGGCCAGCGTCCGTAATGCGGTAGAGAACCTGCTTCTTGACTTCGCTCATCAGCGGAAGCATCGCCCGCAGCACCTCGCCTAATGGCGCGATGTAATAGCCGGCAATCCACTGCGCGAGCTCCAGCAGCTCTGCCGAGACGATAGCCTCCTCGTCCATGACCGCTACCAGCTGCTTCGCTTCGACCGGCGGCGCGTCGTCGTGCAGACGCACCACGACGCCGGCCATCTTTTCGTTGCGAAATGGGACCAGGACCCTACCGCCGACCGGCGGATCCACCGCGCCAACCACGTAGGTAAACACGCGGTCCAGCGGAACGGGCAGGGCTACATCACAAAAGGCTGACACTGTTTCAGGGTACTAGAGATGAACGGACCGGATGCTCTTTGACTACCGCGCGGACTTGAGTCCCAGCTCCTTCATCGCAATCTGCAGATCCTTCCAGGCTTCCTTCTTCTGGTTCGGATCGCGCAGCAGGAAGGCGGGATGGTAGGTCACGATCAACTTCGAACCGCGCAGCTCGTGGATACGTCCACGCCAGCTGGCCAGCGAAGCCTTCTGCCCCATGAGATACAGAACCGCGGTCGCGCCAAGCGCAACGATCACTTCGGGCCGCACGATGTCGATCTGCCGCCAGAGGAACTGCATGCAGACGTTTGCCTCATCCGGCTCCGGCTGGCGGTTTTTCGGCGGACGGCACTTCACCACGTTCGCGATGTAAACCTCTTCGCGCTTGAGGCCCATCGCCCCGATCATGTTGTTCAACAGCTGCCCGGCCTTGCCCACGAACGGCAACCCCTGCGCATCTTCGTCCGCACCCGGGCCTTCACCCACAAAGAGAATCCGCGCATTCGGATTGCCGTCGGCGAAGACGATCTTATGGCGGCCCTGGAAGGCTAACGGACACCGCGTGCAGTCATCGCCGATCTCGGCGCGAAGAGCTTCGAGCGCCGCAGGGCGTGCGGCAGCGGGCAAAATCTCCGGCACTATCGCCGGAGGCTGGGTAATGGGTTTGCGAGGAGGAATGACAGACTCCGTATCGGGAAAAATTTCAGGCGCTGGGGCGATTTCATGTGCCGGAGTAGCAGGCGGTATCACTGGCGCCATTGGAGCTTCGATTACCGCCGGAACCGGCTCCGCAATCTGTGTCACGGATTCGGATGCCGCTTCTGTCACCGCAGCAGGTACATATTCTCCGCGGCGGTAAAAGTCATAGATACCGAGGTCGCGAAAGTATCGCAACCGGGCGGCGAGCTCCAGTTCCTGTTCCGGTGTAAGAAAGCTCATGAGCAGAAAGGCTCGGGGCAGGCCCGGGCAGCTCTCAGTGTAAAAGGAAACTGGGTGTGGATGCTTAGCTGGCCAGCTTCGACTCGATTACCGCAACGCGCTCCCGGATATCGGAAAGCTCACGCATCCACGTGAGGCTTGCGCAGACTTCAGTAACCTACTCGGTCAGCGGTCCCGTTTCCGCCACGACGAGCTGCGGCCGGCGCAGTCCCAGAACCTCTTCGAGGATCCTATCGGCCAGATCGCGCTTCGGCATCTCCGGCAAGTCCAGCGCCCGATGCGGAGTCAGGAATGTGACCGCATTCCGATCAGAATCGAAGCCCAGACCTTCGCGCGAGACGTCGTTCAGCACGATGGCATCCGCTCCCTTGCGCAGCAGCTTGTCGCGGCCATGAGCGACGGCGTTCTCTGTCTCCGCGGCAAAGCCGATAATCAGCTGCCCCGGATGACGGCGCGCCACCACCTCGGAAAGAATGTCCTCGGTCGGCTCCAGTTCCAGCGACATCGGCCCCACTCGCTTCATCTTCTGCTCGGCCTGGCGTTTGGGGCGATAATCCGCGACCGCAGCAGCCTTAATCACGATGGAAGCCTGGTCCGCGCGGTTCAGAACCTCGCGACGCATCTCTTCGGTCGTGATGACGGGAATGATCTCCACACCTGCCGGGGGGCGTAACGCCGTAGGAGCCGAAACCAGGATCACCCGCGCGCCACGCCGCACCGCGGCCTCGGCCAGGGCGTAACCCATTTTGCCGCTCGAGCGATTACCCAGAAAGCGAACCGGATCGAGCGCCTCACGGGTGCCACCGGCGGTAATCAGCACCGTCTCACCGCTGAGGTCGTTGCGGTGATGCAGCACGCCGAGCACCGCATCCACGATGCGCGAGGTCTCGGCCAGCCGCCCGCTGCCCGTCATGCCGCAGGCCAAATAGCCGGACTCGGGCTCGACGATGCGCACGCCACGGCTTTCCAGCGTCTCAAGGTTGGCGCGCGTCGCCGGATGATTCCACATGTTCACGTTCATCGCCGGAGCGACGATCACCGGCGCAGTCGTCGCCAGGTAGAGCGTGGTCAGGAAGTCGTCGGCGATGCCATGAGCGAACTTGGCAAGGATATTTGCCGTCGCTGGAGCCACCACCAGCGCGTCTGACGACTGCGCGACATCGATATGCTCGACGGCTGAAGAGAGATTGTCGTCAGGAATCTCGGGCAGCGTCCACAGGCTGGTGATGACCTTATGCCCGCTGAGAGCGGCAAACGTAACCGGCTGCACAAATTGCTGCGCCGATTCCGTCATGACTACATGCACATCCAGCGCCTGCTGCTGCAGGGCACGGACAACCTCCGCCGCCTTATAGGCAGCGATTCCACCGGAAACACCGACGGTAACCTTCATAGGCAAATTCTAAAAGGAAAGCAGCCTTCTACCGCGCAGAAATTTACACACAAAACCACGAGATCCGGAGAAAACCTTCTCCGGCGTGATGTCCATGCCGGCCAGAAGAAAACCCGGCGCACTGGGCAGCGGGGTTCTCCGGCCGATAAAGGAAATTTCAGTTTTTAGGAAGCGACGAACTTTGGAATATCGGGAGCCGCGACTTCCGGCTTGTGGATGGGCGCACCCATCTTCACGTAACCCACTTTACCGGCCGCAATTTCGTCCTGTGCGACTTTGCAGGCCTTGCGCGAATGCGAGTTCACCAGCGGCTGGGAACCATTCTGAAGCTGACGGGCCCGGCGTGCGGCTACCATCACATAGCGGAAATTGCTGTCGAACCCCTGCTCAACGCTCATGGCTTCTCCTCAAGCTAACGATCCGCCCAGGCGCCCTACACAGGTGCAGCCTCGGCATTCACTACACCGAAAGCCCGAAGCACCGGTCTGATCCGAGCCTCAGAGTTTCGTTGCCGGCATCGTTCTGCAATTTCTTGAAGTCGTCGATCCTCGTCTGTTACCGGACCCGCGCTACGGCTGAGCCGCTCCGAGGAAACAATCGCTGACATCTCTTCCACAGCAATATCCAGGATGTCGTTGACGAGAATATATCCATATTCCCGGTAATTCTCAATCTCGAGCCGCGCATTCGTCAGACGCCGGCTGATAACCGCCTCATCCACCACGCCCTCAGCCCGGCTGCGGCCACGCAAACGAGTTTCCAGCACCTGCGGCGAAGGCGGCATCAGGAAGATGCTCACCACCTCGGGCAGCCGTTCGCGCACCTGGCGCGCTCCCTGCACGTCGATATCCAGAAGCAGGTCCCGCCCCTCGGCAAAGGCATCGTCCAGCGAGTGCCGGGCCGTGCCGTAGTAGTTACCGAAGACCTCGGCGTGCTCGAGGAATGCATCCTCGGCAATCATCTGCTCGAAGCGCTCGCGGGTGACAAAGTGATACTCCTGCCCATCCTTCTCCGATCCGCGTGGCGCGCGTGTCGTATAGGAGATGGAAAACTCGAGGTCGGTGACCAGCGAGTGCAGCCGGTTCACCACCGAAGACTTCCCCGAACCCGAGGGAGCTGAAATTAAAAACAAAATACCGGCCAAAGCGCTGCCGCCTCCTTCAAAAAAGATGTCCGTTTGCCTCGGACCGCGGCTCGATGCTGTTGCGCGTCTGCGCTCCTACTCGAGATTCCTATTCGAGGTTCTGGATTTGTTCGCGCGCTTTTTCGATCTCTGCCTTCATGCCGAGGCCGATCTCCGTCACCCGGGCGCCATTTCCGGCCACTCCCCCGGTCTTCGAAAGAAGCGTGTTCGCCTCGCGATTCATCTCCTGCAGCAGAAAGTCCAGCTTCTTGCCGATCTCACCACCCTGCGCAAGCAGTTCCCGAAAGTGCCCGATATGCGCCTTGAGCCGTGCGACTTCTTCCTCTACATCGCTCTTTTCGGCCAGCAGCGCCGCTTCCTGCAATACACGCTGCGGATCGAAGGCCTCGCTCACCATCGCTTTCAGCCTCTGGGCGATGCGCTCGAAATAGGCTTGCTGCACATCCTCACGCAGCGTCGCGGCCTCACCCACCGATGCCTCCAGGCGATCGAGGCCGGCGCGCAACTCGGCGGCGAGGACGCTCCCCTCGCGCGCGCGCATCTCGTTCAGCGCATCCACCAATGCAGGCAGGTCCGCGAGGACAGCCGTCTCGATGGCCTTCGCCTCTTCCTCAAGGTTACGCTCACCCTGGCTCCGGTCGCCGCGATTCTCGCTGAAGACGCCCGGCATGCGGAAAATCTCATTCAGGTCCGGCTCGCATACCAGCCCGTGCTCTGCAGCAGCCTTGCGAAAGATTTCGACGTAGGCAGCTACCTGCGACGCATCGTAAGCCACCTCGTTGCGCGTCGTGCGATCGAGGTTCAGCGTCACCTCGACATGGCCGCGGGAGAGCCTCGCCTTTAATTCCCGGCGCAGCTCCATCTCGAGCGCGTCGGTGTTCGAGGGCAGGCGGAGATGTAAGTCGAGAAAACGATGGTTCACGCTCTTCAGGCTCAACGTGAAACCCAACAGGTCGGAGACGCGGCCGCTCCGCCGCGCAAAGCCGGTCATGGAATAAACCGGTCGCGGCTGGGCGCTTTCGGCGCTCTTTGCAGCAGTCTTCATGCTTCCCCTTCCACGCTTAAAACAGGCTCATGCACATCCGCTTCGGTGACATCCATAAACTGCAGCCGGTAAAGCTTCTGGTAGGTCGGCGAGATGCGCAACAGCTCCTCGTGCGATCCGATGGCCGTAATGTGCCCGCGCTCGAGCACCGCGATGCGGTTCGCCCGCCGGACGGTGGAAAGACGATGCGCGATCACGAAGCTGGTACGATCCTGCATCAGGTTGTTCAACGCGCCCTGCACCAGCGACTCGCTCTCCGCATCGAGCGACGAGGTCGCTTCGTCGAGAATGAGGATCGGCGCATCCTTCAGAATTGCGCGCGCAATTGCCAGCCTCTGCCGCTCTCCACCTGAAAGCCGGAAGCCCTTCTCGCCGATCACCGTGTCGTAGCCCTCCGGCAGGCGCTCGATGAACTCATGCGCGAGCGCGGCCTTCGCCGCCTCAATCACCTTCGCCAGCGGCACATCCGGCTGTCCATAAGCGATGTTATTGCGGACCGTGTCGTTGAAGAGAATAATCTCCTGCGTCACCTTGCCGATCTGGTCGCGCAGCGAGCGCAGGCTCACATCGCGCAGGTCGTGCCCGTCGATCACGATTCGTCCCGAAGTCGCATCGAAAAAGCGCGGAATCAGGTTTACCAGCGTCGATTTTCCTGCTCCGCTCGGACCCACCAGCGCCAGCACCTCGCCGCGCGGCACCGTCAGGTCGATATCGTGCAGCACGGCGCTCTCACCGTCTTCCGAGCGATACGAGAAGCTCACATGCTCGAAGCGAATCGCTTCCTTGAAGCTCTTGACCTGGTACGGATGTTTCTTCTCCTGCACCTCGTCGCGATCGTCCATGAAGTCGAAAACCGCCTGCGAAGCGCCGAGCGCCTGTTGAAAGCTGTTGTAGTACACCGCCGAACGCCGGATCGGATCATACATCTTGAACAGCGCCACGATGAAGGTGAAGAACATTCCGGTCGTCATGCGTTGCGAGCTGATCGCATTGCGTCCGACCAGCAGCAGCAGAGCGATCGCGATGGCGCCGATCAGGTCCATCAGCGGCGAGCTGATCGCTTGTGCGCGCACCGAGTTCAGATTTGCGCGGAAGAGCCGCTTGGCCGCCTTGCGGAAACGCAGCAGCTCCCAGAACTCCATGTTGAAGGCCTTCACAATGCGATTGCCGGTGATCGTTTCGTGCAGGATGTTCTGAATCTCGGCCAGCTTGTCCTGGCCCTTGCGCGTCGTCTGCCGCACGCCGCGGCCGATCTTTCGGATCGACCCACCCACCACCGGCACAAAAATCAGCAGGATCCAAGCCAGCTTGCCGCCGATCACGATCACCGCCGCCGCGGTGAAGATCAGGGTAAAGATCTGCTGCAGAAAGTCGGAAAGCACCGACGACATCGCGGACTGCATCCGCTCGATGTCGTTGATCAGCGCCGAGAGCAGCGTGCCGGTCGCGTGCTTCTGAAAGAAGGAGATGGAGCGCCGCAGAATGACCTCGTAAAGGTCGTCGCGCAGGTCGGTGATGATCCCGAAACCGGCGTAATTCGCCAGGTAGGTGCCCAGGTAATCGCACAGGCCCTTCAGCAGCGTCGAAACCACAAACGCAAACGCCACCACGCTCCACGGGTTGTGGAGATGCGAGGGCACCAGCTTCATCAGCTCGGCCTGAAAATGAGCAACGAAGGCGGGAGAACCAGAGCTCGATTCGTGCTGGCCGCCGGGATGCAGCACCGTATCGAAAATCGGGCTGATCAGCAGGACACGGAATGCGTCGAACAGGCCCACGCCTGCCGCCAATGCGACAGAAGCGATCACCTGCAGCCAGTACCGCCGGGCATAGTAGAGAAGTCGCCCCACACGCTTCATGCGCGCACCACATGCAGTGGGGATTGGGGCGTCGGCAGTTGCCGGTCTTGCTGGGCCATCGTTCTATTTTAGACGGTCCCTCGTGGGGAGAAGTTCAGCCTCATCCTCAGGCCGGAGGGAAAGATCCGCCCCATCCACATGGCATTCCTGAACGCCCATCTGAGGCACGATCCAGATCAGGGTCACAACCAAGTTCAGCGCCAGTGAAATCCACGGCTTATAGAAAGAAACAGCGATGGAAACCACATACAGGAACAGGCTCAGCCGGTGCTTCCAGAACTCGTTCCTGTCTCCTATGGTGAGCGCTCCCGTCTGGGCCTGCATTTCCAGAACGGTCCGCCGCAGGATATAGAACGTGAATCCGGCGAGCAGCATGACCACTTCATAAAGCAGGGTCGAGAACGGGCTGAACTGCTTGTCGTCGAGGTAATCCACAAAATAAGGGATCAGCGACAGCGCAAAGAGGAAGATGAGATTCGCCCAGAGCATGCGGTGGTCGGCCTGCTCGGTGCGGCGCAGCAGCTCGTGATGGTTGATCCAGTAGATCCCGACCGTCAGGAAGCTCAGCAGGTAAATGCCCAGCCGGGGCGCCACCGTCCACAAACCGGCGAGGCCGTCCTGGTGCGGCACATGCAGCTCGAGCACCATGATGGTGATGATCACGGCGATCACACCATCTGAAAAGGCCTCCAGCCGGGAGGTCTTCATCTCTCCGTTTTCTGCCGCCATCGCCCCTCCTATCCTGCTGTACCACTAGAGCTTACCGTGGCCTGTGAATTTATGGAGAAGCCGGAACGGGATTTCCTGCGTCTACTCAATGAACGCTGTTTTTCGGGGACTGTGACCGGCCCGCGACCGCGCAGTCCAATTCCCCCGTTGCCGGAACCTATTCGGCCCGAACCTCGACGGAGAACCGATGAAGACATCGGAGCTGCTGCAGGCCTGGACTCGCATCCTCACAGGCCGCGCCCCTTCCCTTTCCATTGAAATCACCAAAGAGTGTCCGCTGCGCTGCCCCGGCTGCTATGCCTTCGACGACGATCACCTGGGCACCGGCAACAGTATTCGTTCTCTCGCCGACTTCAAAGGCGATGAGCTCGTACAGCGCGTCCTGGCGCTCGTGGATGAAAAGAAACCCGTCCATCTCTCCATCGTCGGCGGCGATCCTCTGGTCCGCTATCGCGAGCTCGACTCGCTGTTACCCCAGCTCGGCGCACGCGGCATCCATGTGCAGCTGGTCACCAGCGCCTTCCGCGTCATCCCCAGGGCGTGGATGGAGATCCCCGGGCTTTATGTCGTCGTCTCGATCGACGGGCTGCAGCCGGAACACGATGCCCGCCGCAAGCCGGCTACTTACGAGCGCATCCTCAAGAGCATCGCAGACACCCGCGTCACTATTCACTCGACGATTACGTCCCAGATCGCCGGCCGTCCCGGCTATCTCGAGGAGTTTCTGCGCTTCTGGAGCGCCCAGCCGCAGATCCAGCGGGTTTGGTTCAGCCTCTTCACCCCACAGCGCGGCGCGACCGATCCCGAAATCCTCTCGCAGGAGCAGCGCGCCGAGGTCGTCCTTGAGCTGAAGCGGCTGCGCCGCCTTTATCCCATCCTCGAAATGGGAGACCGCATCATCGACGAAATCCACACCCCGCCTTCGAACCCCGAAGAGTGCATCTTTGCGCGGACCACGGAGACCATCTCCGCAGACCTGCGGACGAAGATCACACCGTGCCAGTTCGGCGGCGACCCGGATTGCTCGCAGTGCGGCTGCATCGCATCGATGGGATTGGCCGCCGTGGGCCATCACGGGCTGGTTGGAGGTCTCACCGTGGGCGACCTTTTTCTCGCCTCCGACCGAATCGGTCAATCCTGGAAACTGATGCAGGAATGGTTCCGTCCCGCCCCGGCAACCCAAACTGAGCTCTCGCCATTCAAGATCCTGTAAAGTATCGCCGGGCCAATCCGGTGCACGATAAAGGGAACGAATATGGAAGACCGCAGCGAAGCCACCGTTGGAGCCGCTCTGCCCGGCTCGCTCTTCCCCGCCGAGCATGTCGCACGGCACGAAACCGCCCAGCGCCGGGAGATCGTCCGCTACGGACGCTGGCTCTCGCGCCTGGGCTATGCTCCCGGAACCTCGGGGAATCTTTCCGTCCGCCTGCCGAACGGCAATATCCTCGTAAGCCCGACAGGGGTAAGCAAGGCACTCCTGCGTCCCTCTGACATGGTGACGGTCGATCTCGAAGGCCGTCAGCTGGCAGGAGCCCGCAAAGCCACCAGCGAACTCGGCATGCATCTTGCCGTGTACCGCCTGCGCGATGACGTCAGCGCCGTGGTCCACGCGCATCCGCCGCTAGCCACCGCCTTCGCCTGTACTGGCCGTGCCCTTGACGAGATGCTCTGCCAGGAAGCAGCCATGGCGCTTGGTCCTGTGCCGCTCGCCGTCTACGCCACCACTGGCACAGCGGAGGTCGCCGCAAGCCTCGAGCCGCTGATCCCCGGGCATCAGGCCATTCTGATGGCGAACCATGGAGCCGTGAGCTACGGTTCCTCGGTAGCCGATGCCTTCTACAAAATGGAAACGGTCGAGCATCTGGCGCAGATCCGTCTCGCCGTTCACCAGCTCGGCACGCCGCAGCCGCTCACCCAGCGTCAGTTGGAGCAGCTGGTTTTCGCCCGCCACCGCTACTTACAGAACGCAGGCTGAAAGCCCGTTTTAGCTTTTGGGCGGACTCGCCCGGAGCCTGCGCTTGCCTGTACGCTGAAGGCAGCATGAATCTCACCGTCGCCATCACGGGCGCCAGCGGCTCGGTTTTCAATCAGGAGCTGCTTCGTGCGCTCGACGCCGATCCGCGCATTCAGCACATCGACTTCATCGCCTCGCAAAGCGCGCTGCGTGTCGCCGCCGAGGAGCTCGAGCTGAGCAGCCGCAACGATCTCGCCGAAAAGCTGCTGGGAGCTCCGTCCTCAAAAATCAGGCAGCATCATGACGCGGACATCGGCGCCTCGATCGCCAGCGGCAGCTACCCTTCGGCCGGCATGATCGTGCTGCCCTGCAGCATGGGTACGCTCGCCTCGATCGCCAACGGTCTCGCGCAATCGCTCATCGAGCGCGCAGCCGATGTCACGCTGAAGGAACGCCGCCCGCTCGTGCTTTGCGTGCGCGAGACGCCGTTCAATAAGATCCATCTGCGCAACATGACGTTGGCCGCCGACGCCGGAGCGACAATCTTCCCGGTGATCCCATCGTTTTACAACCGTCCCATCGACTCGACGGAGATGGCGAAGCAGTTCGCCTACCGCGTGCTCGCGCACTTCGGATTACCCCAGCCCGATGCGTACGTCTGGAAGGGTGAGGCGTAAGAATCGCAGCGCCCTTAGCGCCGCAGAAATCTCCGACGCACGAGTACCAACACGACCACCACTGCGAATAGCAGCAGTACCGGACGCAATCTCATCGTTCACTCCTCCGCATTCACCGGTACACCAGCTAAATTACAGAGCCCTGCGATTCTTGCAGGTTGTAGAGCATCCCTCCCGCGGGAGCATTCGCATCGAGGATGCCAGACTTCAGCACAATGCTGACCTTCCCTGCCCCAACCGGCACGCTCTCCTCCAGCACCTGCGTGTGCTGCGCGCGCAGATAGATGACGTCCAGTTCGCCATCCCCGGCCCAGCGCACGCTCAAGCCGTAGGCGCGATCGTTGCGCATGGCTCCGTCAAGATGCGCGACCGTGTGCGTTTCTCCGTTGGCCGTCAGCATCACGTCGTAGACAAACGCCGTCTTCCCAACGGGACCGGGCTCTTCTGAAACCGTCGCCGTTGAGCGTCCGTCGGGCGAAACCACACGCAGCACTTCATGGCTGGCAGGCGGCTGATTCCGGTAATGCACACGCAGAGCCACTGCCAGCGCGAGCGCAACGATTAGTCCAACGAAAATCCCTACGGCAGAGGTCAGATAGAAGCGCGAAGGCTTGCTTCGTTCCAGTTTTGCAGTTGAAGGCATAAATACCTGTTCTTTCTTTTTTGAATCAGCGCGGCATATCGCGGTGATGCGCCTTCACCTGGTAGTTCTCGCGCGCCAGCCGCTTCTTCATCTCTTCGGCAATCATGACTGAGCGATGCTGGCCGCCCGTGCATCCGAAGGCCACCGTCAGATAGCTCTTGCCCTCGTTGATGTAATGCGGCAGCAGGAAGAGCAGGAGGTCCGTCACCTTATCCAGGAACTCCTTCGTCTGCGGAAAGTGGCCCACGTAGCCAACTACCTTGGGGTGCCGGCCAGTCAGCTTACGGAATTCCGGCACGAAATGCGGATTCGGCAGGAAGCGCACATCGAAGACCAGATCCGCTTCGAGCGGCACGCCGTTCTTGTAACCGAAACTGAGCGTTGAAACCAGCAGGCCCTTGCCGTCACTCTCACGCTTGAACTGGTTCTGCACGTACGCCCGCAGTTCATGCACGTTGAAGCGCGAGGTATCGATCAGGATATCGGCTACGTTGCGAACCGGATCGAGCAGCTTGCGTTCGGCCTGGATCGCCGGCCCAACACGTTCCTCGCGTCCCAGCGGATGCGGACGGCGCGTCTCAGAGAAACGCCGCAGCAGCACCGGCTCCGAGGCCTCAAGATAAACGACCGTAGTGTCCAGCTGTCGCCGCAGTTCCTTGAGCATCGCGGGAAAGCGCTCGAGCCGCTGACCTTCGCGCACGTCCACCACCAGCGCCGCGCGGGTGATCTCCGTCGACTGCGCCACCAGCGCCGCGAAGTGCGGCAGCAGCTCTACAGGCAGATTGTCGACCGCAAAATAGCCAAGATCCTCGAAGGCCTTGAGTGCCGATGCCTTGCCCGAACCGGAAAGGCCGGTCAGCACTACCAGCTCACGTTTCGATTCGCCATGACCGGAGGAATGACCGGATGCATGGCTCGCAGAGGGAACAGCGGCTGCAACTTCCGGCTTCTGATCTTTCTTACGAACTGCGGTCTTTTCGACGACAGACTTGCGTGCAGCGGTCTTACGTTCAGCGGTCTTGCGCCCCTTCGAGCCCTTGCGCTCTGTGGGCTTCACAACTTTGGCCAGACTGGACTGGCGTCTCTCAACAGCCTTTTTCGGCGGACGGGCCATAGAAAAATCCTAGCAGCAACCGGCACAAGCTCAAGCATCGAATCTGCTTTCCGCCGTCTGCCTCGCACGCACAAAGAGAAAAAGGCGCGAACCCATGGGTCCGCGCCTTTCTCTTCCCTTATCCCGATCCTGTTGCGGTCAGCGTCTACGGCTCTTCGATCAGCTCCATCTTGCCGTCGCGCTTGCGGTGCAGCACCTTCACGTGACCCTTACTGTCACGGAAGACGAAGACTTCGCGGTCGCGGAACTCCGCTTCCTTCACCGCTTCTTCGAGGGTCATGGGCCGCAGCGCCACGCCATCGGTCGAGCGCACGATGTGCGGCTCGAGAATCGGCGTGCGCGAAGGAAAGGTGTGCACCGTCACCGGGACGGTCACACTCGCGGCCCTGCGGCCGCTGCCGTTTCGACTGCCATTGCCATTGACCACGGCAGGCACCTCATCCAGATCTTCGACGGGACGTGGCATCAACTTGGCGGCCTTGCGCGCCGGACGCTGCAGCTGCGTCTCGGCCACAATCTTCTCCGCCTTCGGCGTGCGTTTCTTCGCCTCCAGTTTCTTTTTGCACTTGATCGCCTGAGTCTCGGCCTTGTCGAGCGCTTCTCGCAACGCCGTCTCCATGCTGGTTGACTCCGAGATTCCAAGGAACTCGTGCAGCCGCGTCTTGATGGTCACCTCCGCCGTCTGCCGATACTTCTCGGCGCTGAGGATCACATGCACGCTGGTGATCCGCGGGAAGAGCTTCGCTACGCGCTCCACGCCCTCCTCGGCCAGCGTTCGAAAATTACTACTGATGGTCACCTGCCTGCCGGTGTACTCAACCTGCATGGTCAAAGCTCCCTTCTCTACAACGGGTAATAAGATTGCCGTTCCAAACCGCAGCTGTTTCCGGATCGCAGAACAGGCCGCGGCCAAGAAATGCATGAGACATATCCCTGTAAGAAGACACAGGGACAGTAGGGGATGGTTGGGAAGAGGATTTAGGACAGGGATCGAGGATGGGTGGGAAAAGCGGGTCAGGAACCGTGCTGGCGCTCAGTCCAGAAATAGGTGCGACTCCCGTGCAACGGTCCCGTGCGGGCCCGTTAAGACACTATCCTCGCACACGTCGCTGGTGCGTGCTAGGAATTCTTAAATCTTCGCGATATTTTGCAACCGTCCGCCGGGTCACTTCAATACCCTGCCCCTGCAGCATCGACGCAATCTGGTCATCGGTGAGCGGCTTGCGGGGATCTTCTTCTTCGATCATCTTCTTCACCTTGCGCTTCAGCAGCAGCAGCGGCGTCGCCGCGCCCTCGCGGCCGTTCACGCCCTCGGAGAAGAAGAAGCGCAGCTCATAGACGCCCTGCGGCGTGTGCGCGTACTTATTTGAGACAGCCCGGCTGACCGTGGAAGGATGCACGCCGATTTCCTCCGCAACCTCCTTGATCATCATCGGCCGCAGCGCCTCGACTCCGTTTTCAAGGAAGTCGTGCTGACGTCGCACGATCGACTCACAAGTGCGCAGGATGGTGTTCTTGCGCTGCTCGATGTTGCGCATAAGCTGTAGAGCCGAGCGGTAGCGCTCCTTCACGTAATCCTTGACCTCTTTCTCCGCGCCCTCCTGGGTCAGCATGCGCCGGTATCCCTGGTTTAGGCGGAGATTCGGAAGGTCTTCTTCGTTCATTACGACCACGTACTCGTCGCCGCGCTTCACAAAGACCACATCCGGCTCGATGAGCCTCGCATCCGAGCGGTTGAAGCGCTGGCCGGGACGCGGATCGAGCGTACGGATAAAGTCGATGGCCTGCTGCACCGCATCCGCCGGACGGCCAATGGCCCGCGAGAGCTCCCGCGGATCGCGCTTCTGTAACAGCGTCAGATGCTTATCGACGATCTTTGCCGCGTTCTCAAAAAGCTCGATGCGCGGGTCGGCCGGGTATTCCGTCTTCGAGTCGGCCTTCCCGTCGGGAATCGACTCTCCCGCGCTCAGATCCAGAGCTTCCGGATGCGTATCTGTGTCTCGAACAGCAGGAGGCCGCTGAGCCGGTACCGAAGCAGCATGCCCCGTGGCCTCAGCCTGCCGAGCCGCCTGCTTCTGACTCATCAGCTCGTACTCGCCCCGATGCGCGTCGATTTGCACCAGCAGGCATTCCCGCAGATCACGGGTACCCACACCGATCGGGTCGAGCTGCCGCACGATCCCCAGACCAGCCTCGAGATGGGTGCGGGCGCGGTCGAGCATGGGCGCCGGAAGCGCGGCCAAGGCCGCATGCAGCTCGCCGTTGCGCAGCGCCGCGTCACCCGCCGGCGACAACTGCTCCCTCAAATATCCTTCAAGCAGCTCTTCGTTGGTTGCGGTTAAATAGCCGTCTTCATTGAGGTTACCGATAATATATTCGGCTGCGTCCCGCACCGCCGCGCTCAGGTTCATCGAACCCAGCTGCCAGAAAAGATGGTCGCTCAGCGTGCCCGGCGCGGAGAGATAATTCTCGATCGAGGGCGCCTCGGTGATTTCAAAACTGTTCGGGGAGCGGAAGCCCGGGTCGAGATACTCCTGAAAATACGAGCCAAAGTCGATCTCTTCGAAGGGATCGGTCTTCTTATCCGGCTCCGACTCGGCCGCCCGCAACTCAATCGCGCGGTCGTGCTCGATCTCCTGGCTCGCCACCTCGTCGAGCATCGGCACCGACTCTTCGATCTCCTCGAGAATGGGATTCTCGGTGATCTCGGCGTTGATCATCTCCTTCAACTCAAGCTTGTTCAACGCCAGCACGCTGACCATCTGCATCAGGCCAGGTGTAAGGATCTGCCGTTGGGCGACCTTGAGGCTTAGCTTGGGTTGAAGAAGTGCCATGGCGTCGAGTGGTGTTTCGGGTCCTCAAATTTTCTGATTCAGTGTACATGCCGGGGTAGAGGCTTCGTCAGCCTGCCTTCGGCCGGGAGTAGCTGCGCCGGTACTGACTCTATAGACAATTCCCGGACCGAAATGACAGCTACGGAAGCGGCAGCTAGTTCAGCGTGAAACCTTCGCCAAAGTACAACCGTTTCACATCCGGGTTGCTGGCCAAGTCGTCCGGCGTGCCGTCGGCGAAGATACGGCCCTCGCTGATGACATAAGCACGGTCGGTGACGGAGAGGGTTTCACGGACATTATGGTCCGTAATCAGGACACCAATACCGCTCGCTTTAAGATTCGAGATGATCTCTTGCAGATCAATGACCGCAATGGGATCGATTCCCGAAAAGGGCTCGTCGAGCAAAATAAATGACGGCTGGATGCAGAGGCAGCGTGCAATCTCTACACGACGGCGTTCGCCACCCGAAAGCGCGAAGCCATTCGTCTTGCGGATATGCCCCAGATTCAGCTGCTCGATCAGCTTCTCAGTACGCGCGCGCCGCACCTGTGGTGGCAGGTTCTGCACCTCGAGCACCGCGAGGATATTCTCTTCGACCGTGAGCTTGCGAAAGACCGAGGGCTCCTGTGGCAGGTAACTGATGCCAAACTGGCGCGCCCGCAGATACATCGGCACCCGCGTGATGTCCTCGCCGTCGGCAAGGATGCGCCCGGAATCCGGCGTCACCAGTCCCACGATCATGTAGAAGCTGGTCGTCTTGCCGGCTCCATTCGGACCCAGCAGCCCGACCACTTCGCCCCGGCTGACGTGCACGCTGACGCCGCGAACCACCTGGCGCCCCTTGTATGACTTGCCTATTTCGTCCGTAGAAAGCTTCTGCATTTACTTGGGCGTGCGCGTGTCAGTCACAGACCCGGAGGGCCCGCCACTCACCACGACGCTATCATCCTGACTATGGAAAATCAATCGTTCCCCGGTCGTCGTACCCTTAACCTGGTCGTACACATGGGGAAGTTTTGTTGGTGTTCCAGTTAATACATACTGGCCATCATCCGCGGTGTAGACCAGCTTCTCGCCCTCGGCTTTCCGGCCTGGCTGGGTCATCACCACATTTCCTGTGGCCACGATGTGGTCGATCTGGGTCTGGTCCTGCTGCGGACCGTTCTGCGCAGCTCCGGTCTTGGCCTGCTGTGTCGGTGCTACCGGCTTCGGCGTAAGGAAGACATCCGCCTGGTCCGCATGGATCACGCCATCGGGCTCCTCGGCCACCACCGATCCTTTGAAAACTCCCTGTCGATCCGCATCCGCATAGTCCAGCGTCTTCGAATGAATGCGCACCACGCTCGGCTGCTGCTTCGGGCCCAGGTTCGAGGTCAGATTAGCCGCCACCGGCGTGCCCGTGCTGCCCGGCGCGCCGTAGGCCTTCAAGGTCTGCGGATTCTGCGTCAGCTCGAGGATCGGCGCTGCAATCGCGTGATCGCCCTGCCACATGCGAGCCGGAACGGCCGGCACTCCATAGAAGAAGGCCTTGTTCTCCGAATGCTTCAGGTTGGCGTGGTCCGCGGTGATGGATACCGGACCGTTGCCGCCGATATCCGGACCCGAGCTTGCAGGCGAAGTCTTCGCCTGCGGTCCGTTCTGGTTCTGCGTCTGGCGATAGACAGCCTTCACCGCCCCGGTCGCTGTCGCATCGCCCGAGTCCTTGTGGTAATCGATCAGCGTTGCGACCAGCTGCATCGAATCGCCATCCTTGAGACGCGGATTGCCGGTAAGGTGCAGGATCTGGTCAGCCGAGTGATACTCGGCGTGATTCGACCACGCCGTGAGCGTATCCGGATCCGTCTTGGCATCCGGCTTCTTCGCCGGGGTCTGCGTCATGATGACGTGACCGTCCTGGATCGCGGTTTCGATCTGCGAGACTTCGGAATCGCTGGAACCAGCCTTCTTCGCAGGCTTCGCGACCGGCGCGGCACCTGCTTTAGCTGTCTTGTCACCCTTTGCGGGCTTCGGCTCCGGCGTGAAGTCTACGTGCAGCTTGTCGCCGCTACTCGTATTCTGCGAGCCATCTTTGGCAAGATCTGTAACCTTCGTATGCCCAAAGCCATCGAGCGTCTTGATCGCTGTGCCGGTCTCATCAAGATTCGCCAGCAGCTGGTCGCCCTTGATATTGGTAAGCTCCTGGCCGCCGGTAGAAGGAATGGTGTGCAGGTTGACCTCGGCCGAACCTGTTCCAAGAGCCTTCTGCGCGACAGCCTTTTTGCCATCCGGGCTTGGAACAAAATCCACATCGAGCTGCGAAGCCTGTACCTGGCGGGAAGCCGTTCCCTTCGGATCGTCCGCCAGCCTGAAGATCTGCTCGACGAAGTTCACCGCATCATTGCAGCGCGCGTGCTTCAGCATCTCCTTCGGCCCATAGGTCAGGGTGCAGCGGATCGCCGTACCGTGCATGCTGGAGTTGTCGCCGTTCGAGACGAAGTTCACGCCCCCACCGGCATCGGTCTGCGTAGGCTGGCTCTTCGTATCGAGTTCGGTCAGCGTGTTCTCCGCAGTCAGCACCGCGCCGCTGTCCGTCGTCATGCGCACATGCCCCTGCGCCTGGATCTGCGAAGCTGAACCATCCTTGCGGAAATAGACGATCGCCTGATCCGCAGAGCTCTTTTCGGTCTGGTAGTCGGTAACGGGATTCAGCAGAAATGCCTGCATCGAGCTGCGCAGCAGGGTTGCGTGCGTGGCGTGCACAACGGCCTGATTGCCGTCACTGCTCGTCGTCAGCACCACTTGCTTGTCAAGAACCAGCAGGCCGGTCTTCGAGTTGTAGCTCGCGCCGGTGGAGTTGCCCGCCGCACGCGGCAGCGCAAACTCCGTGTACTCGTTCGTAGTGGCGTCGCCGGTCTTCTGGTTGAAGGTCAGGCCGCTTGTCTTGATGTGCACATCACCCTGCTGCGATGCCGCGCCATCGTCCTGTCCAGAAGCCTGCCCGGCGGCCTGCGCCTGCTGTTGTGGTTGCGGCTGCGTGCCGGATTTGCCATCAGCCGGAGGATTGTCGCCATTCAGGCTGGAGAGATCGATCTGCACCTCACCCTTGGCCGTGACGATGCCGGAATCCTTGTCGTAATCGAAGTCCGAACCGTAGATGTGGTCCTGCCGGTTCGAGCCCGGCGCGCCGTAAAGCGTGATTTCGACGTTGTGCAGCGTGGCGTGACCAGCCTTGTACTGGAAGAGCTTCGAGGCGTGGATGGTGTAGAGCGTATGGCCCTGGCTCGATTGCGAGTAGGTAAAGCCGTCGGCGGTCTGTTGGATGTTGACCCCGAGCCGCCCCGGAAGATCCTTCTCGATGTGCCGGAAGCGATACCGCGCGTAAAAGAAAAATCCCGCCAGAACAAAGAACAAAAGGCAGGCCAGAACCACAATTCCCTGGCGAAGCCTCGCCACCGTTACGCGCATATCGTTATCTTCTCAAAACCAGAGCAACAGAGACTCAGATGCAAGTGGAACAACTGTCAGATGCAGGACAAGGCAGGCAGCCCCGGAAACAATGGACCCGGAGACAATGGAACGGCACACCCGATCAAACCCCGCCTGCGTGCCGATGTTTCGTCCTACGTCCGCGAGCGATCCAGGCAGCGACGAGACGAACCCGTCTTAGTTCACGCTCTGCAGGCGTGCAATCAACTTCTGCGCCAGCGTCTCACCGGATTCCGACCATAGCAGCCGCGTGGAGATGCCGCCGTGCTGCTGCACCGCGTTGGTAAAGTCCACCAGCATCTGAACGTTCTGTTTCACGCGCTCCGCTGCTTCCTGGTCGAGGTCCACGTCTTCCTGCAGAAACGGTGTGTCCACTCCAAAGTCGATGCGCACGTGGCCGTTCTGCTCATAAGCGCCTTCGTCGAACTCCGGTCCGAAGCCGATAACCTTCACCACCGAGGGCGTCTTCTTCCACGCGGTCTCGAGGCCGTCCCCACTCTCCGGCGTCCACAGCTCCCAGGCCAGCTCGAACTCGTAGGCAAAATCGTCGTGGATGGTCTCCATCGCGTCGGCGATCGCATTCCTTGGCTCGGAGGCTGCGAGATCGGGCGCATGCTCCTCGTCATAGACACGCTGGTAGGCCGCCGGCTCATGCCAGTTGATGGGATAGACGCTGACCGCGCGCACATGCGCCGATCCGGCCACCTGGCCGAACAACTCCATCACCTTGTCGAGCGCGGCGGGCAGTGCGGTCAGGCGGAAGTTTGGGTACCACAGGCTCAAATACAACTGATCAGACATATCGCCTTATTAGACGACATTTCCCCCACCCTACGACTCGCCTCCGCTACGGTTTTTCTGCGTATTTCCCTTACATGGAATGAAAAATACGCTCTCATGCGTGGACTCACCCGGAATCATGGTCATTTCAGAGTGTAGGTGACACCCGTCGTGAACTGGAAGGTGTTCCGCTGGAAGCCCTGCGGGGGATCGCCCAGATAGTTGTCCGTCGAATTCACCGTGAAGTTGATCTGCTTCCAGACCGGCACAGTGAAGCCAGCAGTTGCCGCGGCCGAACCGCCCTGAACGAAGTTGAAAGTCGGCATCAGGGCAAGACTCTCCGTGAACTTGATCTTGTGTGGCAGCGTCCGGCTCCAGTTCTCGCTCACCGTCGCGCCGATCAGGTTCTCGTCCGGTGTGCCCAGTCCGCTGACCACGTTGTTATAGAACTGCTGCTGCTCATACTGCAGGCCGAACTTCAGGTCGAGCTGGTTCGCCGGGCTGCGCAGCAGGCTCCAGCCCACGCCACCGCCATAGGCCTGCTGCAGTTCGAGACCGTTGCCGAAGTTGTGATCGGCGCTGGCATTCCCCAGCACAAAGATTGCGCGATTGAGATAGTGATCGTACTCGGTATCGCCGTGCAGGATGTCCGTCTTCGTGATCGAGGCCGTCTGGTAGACGTAGCCGCCCGAGACGATCGTCGGATCCTTCGCCAGCCCGTAGGTACCGCTCAGGTTCAACGAGATCCGGCTCAGCGGTGGCAGGCCGGTCAGCGTGGGGATCGCGCGCACCAGCGCAATCGCACCGTTATAGGTCTGCGCGCTATTCGTCGCCGTCACGATGCTCACACCTGCCGTGGCTGAGCCGGTCCAGCCATAGAGCATGTCGTACTGATCCTTGCGATCTTTCTCGAAGGTCGGCGCATCGATGAGGAATCGCAGCTGGTCCGTTGGAAACGACTCGGTCTTTGCCTCCGGCAGAGTCACCGTCACGGTGCTGTTCGCAAGCTCGATCTTCCCTACCGGAACCTTCGCAGCCACAGTCGCCCGCGTCAGGTGCTCGCCCTTCTCCCCCACAGCGAATTCACGCGCGGAGTGCATCGCCGTGACCTTCTTCATGTCGATCGAGAGATCGCCGAGGACGTCGCTGTGAAAGGTCAGCGTCCCACCCGACAC
The DNA here is from genome assembly GCF_047605705.1 of Silvibacterium sp. NCBI lineage: Bacteria > Pseudomonadati > Acidobacteriota > Terriglobia > Terriglobales > Acidobacteriaceae > Silvibacterium > Silvibacterium sp. The sequence continues at coordinate 39,429 of NZ_JASGFD010000007.1, forward strand.
ACGCGTGATGATGCCGGTGATGGTGTCACCGTTCGAAAGCATGACAGAATCGGGAGCCGGCTTCTGCGGCGCGGCGGGGGCTTCTGCGAAAGCGCAAGCTCGCAGAACTCCGAAGGCAATGAGAAGGAACAGGAAAAGAGAACACGCACAGGAGCGCAGACCAGCATAAGGCATGTCTGCTTGGATGCAACGCATGCAAAACAAACACCCCGCGCCGAAGCGCGGGGTATCGTGTTTCCAGACGGGCTGTGAAGCCTACCGAAGGCGCGACATCACATCTTCCAGCACCTGCTTCGAGGGGCGCGTGCGCTCCTGTGGCAGGGTGGCCAGAGGCTCGTCCACCGTGTTCAGCATGTCGGTGAAGCTGGGCTTCTGGGTGTCGAGATAGAAGATGCCGGTCAGGACTTCGCCCTTCTCGTGCGCTTCCATCAGATGATGCACTGCGTTCACGCGGCTGGTCGGATCGTAATCCTCACGCAGCTTGCGCAGGCGCAGCTGCGAGCCATCGTGCATGCGCACATCGTGGGTCGTGCCCTCTTCATAATCGACGGCAATGTCCTGGAAGTGCGGCACGAAGCCGATCTCGTTGATCGCTTCCTCGTGCTCCTGCATGTACTTGTAGCTCTTGGTCGAGCCTTCGTGATCGTTAAAGGTCACGCAGGGCGAGATGACATCGAGCATGACCGTGCCCTTGTGGGCGATGGCGGCCTTGAGCATCGCGAGCAGCTGCTTCTTGTCGCCCGAGAAGGAGCGGCCCACGAAGGTCGCGCCCAGCTGGATGGCGAGCGAGCAGGTGTCGATCGCAGGCAGGTCGTTGATCACACCGGTCTTCAGCTTCGAGCCGAGATCGGCGGTCGCCGAGAACTGGCCCTTGGTCAAACCGTACACGCCGTTGTCCTCGATGATGTAGATCATCGGCAGGTTGCGGCGCATCAGGTGCGTGAACTGGCCCATACCGATCGAAGCGGAGTCGCCGTCGCCGGAGACGCCGATCGCCTGCATGGTCTTGTTCGCGAGCAGCGCGCCGGTGGCGACCGCGGGCATGCGACCGTGTACCGAGTTGAAACTGTGCGAACGCGAGAGAAAGTACGCCGGGCTCTTCGACGAGCAGCCGATGCCGGAGAGCTTCATGATGCGCTCAGGCTGGACACCCATCTCATAGAACGCATCGATGATGCGCTCGGAGATGGCGTTATGGCCGCAGCCGGCGCACAGAGTGGTCTTGCCGCCGCGATACTCGAGGATCGGCAGGCCCAGGCGATTGACCTTGGGCGCGGGAGCGGGAGTCGGGGTCGTTGCCATGATTAGATTCCCTCCTGCAGAACGAGCTCGTCCGTGACCGAGCGCGCGTCGATGGGCAGGCCGTTGAAGTGGCGGATGCTGCGCAGCTTGACGATTTCCGTGGCAGGCAGATCGAGCTTCAGCAGGCTCTGCAGCTGGGCGTCGCGATTCTGCTCCACGATGTAGACACGCTCGTGCGAGGCAACGAAGTCGAGCACTTCCTTGGTGAACGGGAAGGCGCGCACACGGAGATAATCCGTATCGAGCTTGTACTCGTTCTTCAGCTGGTCGCGGCTTTCCGTGATGGCGAAGTCCGAGGTGCCGAAGGCGATGATGCCGATCTTCGAGGTGCCGTTCGCGACGACAACCGGAGCCGGAACCAGCGTGCGGGCGGTCTCAAACTTGCGGTCGAGACGCTCCATCATGTTCTGGTAATCGTCCGGCTTCTCCGAGTAGAGCGCCTTCTCGTTGTGGCCGGAGCCACGCGTGAAGTAGGCAGCCTGCGGATGGTCGGTGCCGGGGAGTGTGCGGTACGGAATCGCGTCGCCGTCCACGTCCTTGTAGCGGGCAAAGCCGCCCAGGCGGGTCAGGTCTTCCGCGGTCAGAACCTTGCCGCGATCAAGCGGCTTTTCCGGATATTCGAAGGGCTCGGACATCCAGTTGTTCATACCCAGGTCGAGATCGGACATCACGAACACCGGGGTCTGCAGGCGCTCGGTCAGATCGAAGGCAGCGATCGAGAACTCGTAACACTCCTTCACCGACCCCGGCAGCAGGATGACGTGCTTGGTATCGCCATGCGAGAGATACGCGAGCGAAAGCAGGTCGGACTGCGCGGTACGGGTCGGCAGACCGGTCGAGGGTCCGACACGCTGAATGTCGAAGATCACGCCCGGCAGTTCAGCCCAGTAACCGAGACCGATGAACTCGGCCATCAGCGAGATGCCGGGGCCCGAGGTCGCGGTCATCGAACGGGCGCCAGCCCAGCCAGCGCCGAGCACCATGCCCACAGCCGCCAGCTCGTCTTCGGCCTGAACCACGGCGAACGAAGCCTTGCCGTCCGGCTCGATGCGGTACTTCTTGAGCAGATCGATCAGCGACTCGACGACCGACGACGAGGGCGTAATCGGGTACCAGGTCACAACGGTGACGCCGGCAAACAGCGAACCCAGCGCGCAGGCTGCGTTGCCGTCGATGATGATCTTGCCTTCGGTCTCGTGCATCGGCTCGAGGACGAAGGGGTCCTGTTTGGTGAAGGTCTCGGCGGCGTAGTTAAAGCCGGCTTCGACAGCAGCCCAGTTCAGATCGGCGGCCTTCTGCTTCTTGGCGAACTGCTTGCGCAGGGCCTTTTCGACGGCCGTCATGTCAAGACCGATGATCTTCGCCACGACGCCGACATAGATCATGTTCTTGACCAGCTTGCGCAGGCGCGCCTCAGGGCAGACGGCGGCGGTGAGCTTGTCAAAGGGAACGGGGTAGCAGGTGACGTCAGAGCGATGCTGATCGAGGCCGAGCGAGGCCTCGTAGATCGCCACCGCGCCTGCGGGCAGCGAGAGAATGTCGTCCTTGGCCGTTTCCGCGTTCATCGCAACCAGGATGTCGATATCCTTCTTGCGCGCGACATAGCCGTTCTTGCTGGCGCGAATCGTGTACCACGTGGGCAGGCCGGCGATGTTCGAGGGGAAGAGATTCTTACCGCTCACCGGAATGCCCATGCCGAAGATGCTGCGCAGCAGGACGCTGTTAGCCGACTGCGATCCGGAGCCGTTGACGGTGGCTACCTGGATGCTGAAGTCGTTGATAACGGGCTTGCGCCCGGAAAGATCGTCGTTCGTGCCTGTGCTGGGCTCTAGATTGCCCAAGGCAACGTCACCTGTCGCCATTTGGCGGAATTCCCTTCAGAAATAGATGGAAAGAAAACGGTTCTCTCTGACTCATCATTATAGCGAGAGGAAGGGGCGAAGCAGACTATACAGGTCCGAACGGCGACACATGCCCACTCAGCGGTGCATATCTGTCCCTGAACGGAGATGCAATGGTTGTATACATTGCAGAAAGATTTTTTATCGCGGCCATGCACTTGCGGCTGATGCATTTCTCGCGTTTCTTCCGTCTACCAGCGATCTCCAGACAAGGAGAAGCATCCGTGTTTCGACAGAGCTCTTTTTCACTCGCGTGCTGGGCGCTGATCTTCAGCACAGCCATTTGTCTGTCAGCCCAGAACACAGTCTCCGGCAAACCCGACATGGTCCCGCCATCCATCGCCTACAAACCTCATTTAGCCTTCGATGTCGTTTCCATTCACGAGGTGAAGAACCCGACCTCCCGAGGCATCAATAACGTCCCAGGAACAGGCGTCTGGACCGGTCAAGCCGTCTCCCTCTGGGGTCTGCTCGTCACAGCTTACGACATCAAAATCGGTGCACTCATCGTTGGCGTACCCAAGTGGGCGGCCAATCTGACGTATGACATTGAGGCACAGTCCGACGCCTCGACGGACCGGACTCTATCGCAGCTGAACCGCGATGACTTCGAAGCGGAAAAGCGATACATGCTGCAGCGGATGCTCGCCGACCGCTTTCACCTCAAGGCTCACTTCGAAGATCGAACGGGTACAACCTACGAGCTTCTTGCGTCACCGGAGACGGCGAAGCTCATGAGACCGATAGCGAAGGACAAGGTAAATCCAGGAAACAACTGCTATCCCAGAGTTTCCCGAAGCGGTGAGGAGTATCAGTCCTCCGGCTGTCCTTTTGATCTCCTCATACATCAGCTAAAACAGGACCTGGGCACGGAAGTCCTCGACCGCACGGGCATCACGGGCTTCTATGCTTATCGACTCACTTACACCACGCGTCAAAGCGCATCACCCGACGCATCGGAGCGTTTTCCCTACGTCACCGATGCCCTGCGTGAGCAGCTGGGATTGGAACTGAAGCGTACCAGGGGGCCGGTGAAAACATTAGTCATAGACCACGCTGACCCGCCGACGCCAAACTGAGCTATTCCCGCCTCGCGGCCTCTGGCAATCAGATCTGAAAGACGAGTACCACATGCAAGCCGCACAGCTTACGGCTCAATGAGGGGACAGTCGCCATACTGACCGGTGAGCACCGCCATCAATTCCGCAGATCCCGCATCGCGTCCGCTACCTTCGCCTTCGTCTCCGCATCGAGCGGCAGCAGGGGCAGGCGCGGCACACCGCCGTAGAAGCCGTTCAGGTCGCATGCGTGTTTGATCGCCGGGATGCCCAGCTTGCCGACGACATACTTCGTTGCTGCAACCAGCCGCTCTTGCTTGAGTGCGGCCAGCGCGGGGTCGCGGTCCTTCCATGCCATCTGCACTTCCAGGCAGGCCTGCGGCGCGCACGCGGCCAGCCCCAGGATCGAACCGCTTGCGCCCGCCTGCAATGACGGCAGAATCTGGTCCGAAGCGCCGCTCAGCACCTGGAAGCCGATCGTCTTCTTGCGCGAAGGCCGTGCAGGGATCGCCGCCTCAGGCGTGAAGGTCGGCAGAACCGTGAGCATATCCGCAGAGATGAGATTATCCGTCGCGGGAGGCGGTACCTGCTGCATGCGGCCGGTCATCGCCTCGAAAGTCGTCGTCACCGTGACCTCACGCTTCGGTGCATTCGCCGTCGCGGCCACCAGTTGCTCGATGCGCTCGACGCTCCCGCTCGAATCCTTGATGCCAAGGATGTTCGGATGCTGCGCCAGCTCGCCCACCAGCGCAGGCGAAAGGTCATAGTGGGTGTATTTCGGAATGCTGTAGAGGATCACCGGCAGCGGCGAGCGGTCGGCCAGCGTGCGGTAGTAGGTCAGCAGCCCCAGCGAATCCTCGCGCTCGCCATTGCTCGAAGCGTATTGCGGCGTGTAGTAGTGCGGCGTACGCACCAGCACCGCGTCGTAATCGTGGTCGGCAGCAAACTCCGCCAGCCGCAGAGTCTCCACCAGGCTCTCGCGTCCGATGCCCGCGATCAGCACCTTGTCGTCCGACGCGCTGTTCCGCGCGTGACGCAGCACGTCGCGCGTCTCCTCATCACTCAGCATCGGCGCTTCGCCTGTCGAACCGAGCACCGTGAGTCCGCTCAGCGGGGTGCGCGAATAGTGTTCGACATTCTCTTCGAGCTTGTGCAGGTAGAGGCGGCCATCCGCGTGGAAGGGGGTGGTAATCGCAGCAAAAATTCCATCGAGCAGCATGGCTTGATTGTACGGCTCCGCTGCATGGCTCTGCGCGCCGGCAAACGCGATCCCACGAAAGGGGTATGATGGCCGGGTTTTTCCTGCCGCGCAGATTCGATACCCTTAGAATCAGCCGCATCAAATGCATAGCGGCGCAGGGAGCGAGCATATGGCTGGTGCACAGGCACAACCGATCAAGCAGATGGAGCGGATCAACCTGAGCGGCGCGGAGATGGCGAGCCAGTTTATGTGGTTCGTGTTTCACTCGCTCTTTGGGCTGATCGCCTGGGGCGCGATGATGGGAATCGTGACGCTTTTCCATCCGGAGTCGATGCCCGCGGCCTTCACGCTTGTCCTATCGCTGGCCATTCCGCTGGCGGCAGGCTTTTTCGTTGTGCGGATTCGCTCCAGTAACGTGGCGACACTCACCTGGCTTGCCGGCCTGGTGTGGTTCACCATCGTCGGCCTCTGGATCCTCGACATGCCGACCGGCCCCGATGCCTGCTATCGCTGCGGCCCCGGTGACAAGCTTTGGTTCACCTTCTTCAGCCTCAACTGGGACAGCGGCATGATTGACGGGCAGGGACGCTTCATCGGCACCTGGCCGGCCGTTGCCATGCTCGGCTATTCCATCGGCGCAAAGATCGCCATGCGGGGCCGCAATCTCGAACCGGGCACCGAAGCCTAACAGGCTTACACTACGGCCAGGACCGGCGCTTCCAGCAGATCGTGGACGCAGACCTGGTTCCTTCCCGTCCGCTTCGCCTCATAGAGAGCCTTATCCGCGGCATCCAGCAGCTTGCCGCTGTGCATGCTGCGGCTCGGCGACGCCGATGCGACGCCGATGCTCACGGTCAGCCTCTTCGCAAACGGCGAATCGAGATTGACTAATCCCGCCGATCCTACTGCCCGATGCATGCGCTCCGCTACGGCGCGTGCGCCATCCAGACCTGTATTCGGCAGCATCAGCACAAACTCTTCACCGCCGTAGCGGGCCAGATGATCGCCTGCCCGCGCCCCCTGCAACAGCAGCGTGCGCGCCACGGAGGCGAGACACTCGTCGCCGTATGCATGACCATGGCGATCGTTGATGGCCTTGAAAAAATCGAGATCGATCATCAGCAGAGAGATCGGCCTTCGCTCATCCGCAGCTACAGCCCATGCAGACTCGAGCGCCTCAGAGAAGCCGCGCCGGTTGGCCACGCCGGTCAGCGGATCGATGTGCGAGAGGTGCAACAACCCGGCATTCGCCCGCTCCAGCTGCCGCTCACGCTCCAGCAGCGTGCGCTGACCGGAAAGATAGTTCACCTGCACGATTCCCGCATGGAGCCCCTGCAGCACCAGCATGGCCAGGATGGAACAGCGCGCCAGCACAGGATGCGTCCCGAGCAGGGTGCAAGCCAGCGCAAACAGCCCGATGGTCATCAGCACAGGACAGAGGCTCTGTAACAGCAGCGCGGCTCGTGGAAAAAATGGCCGAACCTCTTCCTGCTCGGCCTCATCCGGAAGCTTCAGAATCTGCCACGCGGCGAAGAGGAAGGGCACGCTCCAGAGCAGGTCGAACAATGTGCCTTCCGGCAGATGCCAGTGGACCGTGGCATAGTCCATCCCCAGCTCAATCGGTGTGTAGATCCAGACGGTCGCCGCCAGGCATTTCATGCGCTGCCGTTCCTCGCGGGACGAACAGCAGAAGAAGCGCACAATGGCGGACACCGCAAGCAGCACGCACTCCCAGTCGTAAATGACGAACTCTGCGCTGCTCGCTTCGGCCGGGCTCTGCACCACCCGGAACGTACGGTAATAGATCAGCAGAACAGCCAGCGCGAACTGGGTGAAATTCAGGTACAGGATCCCGGGAATCGATTCGTTTTCCGCTGTATGGCTGATGGCAAGTAGCACCGGCAGCGCGGCGCACATGTACAGCAGGTCAGAGGTCGCGGAAGCCCATGTCCCCGGCAGAACCGTCGTCAGAATCTGCCCCCCGGCCCACAACAGAGGAGCGAGCGCCAGGTAGCACCACGAGATACGTTCGCGCCGGACCAGTCCACGGCTTCTCCAGAACGCGCAGGCTGCCAACAGGATGGGAATCACAGCAGTCAGCAGACGAGAGGCCGTAATCGCTTTGAGGGGGAACATCGCGAGAATCGCCGCGTGCAGCAGAAGCACCCCAAAGAGGATGCTGAGGAGGAAGCCTCCTCGCCGCGGTAAAAAAGATACGTATTGATTCTCGACGGTTCGCGCCATTGCCAGCTATCGCCACTTCCGGACCGATCCCCGGACGGAAACAATCTCAATTCAGCATCTTCCAGCACGCAAACAAACCAAGCCGTCCGCCCTAAACCGCGGACCGGAGAGCTTGCCTGGGAATACCCTTTGCTGCTTGAAGATGAGTGCTTTGATTATGGCGATCCTTAACGCATCTGCCTACAAAAAAGTTGATCTCGATCACGCCAGCGCTAACGCCAGAAGCAGCCCTCTGAGCTGCTCCTGGCGGTGAACTGCTCTTAGCGCTTCTCTCCCGGAAACGGCGCTGTCTGCTGCTCGATGACGGACACCACCTGGCCGCGAATCAGATCGTAATCCGGAAGCCCGGAGAACATGTGGTAATCGTTGCGCACGTCGGCGTCCTGCCCCACGAGCTGAAACTGCCGTTTGCCCTGCGCGGCTTCCTCGGCATGCGCTCCGGCCCAGGACTTCTGATCGAAGTCGTTGCTCTCGACATCGATCTGCCACACGCGACGGCCATCGGCATTGCGGATCACAAAGCGGTAGTAGAGGTGAAACTTGCCGACCGGCTGAAAGTATTCCACCGCCTCCACACGATACTGCTTCACCGGAAACATCTCCACCAGGAAGCCAGCCGTCTGCATCGCATCGGGCGCATGAGGATCGGCATGCAGCTTGCGCAGGATGTCGCGCTCCTGGTCCCGCTGCTGCTTCTTCCCTGCTTCGGCATACGCCGCGACCAATGTGGTGTGCACCTTCCAGTCGTCCGGCTGGAGCTGCTTCGCCTTTTCGGCGTACTGCACCGCCAGATCGCCTTTGTAGAGGCTCAATGCCGCTGTCGCCGCCAGCAGGTTCGCCGCGGCATCGTCCGCATTCAGTGCGAGTGCCTTCTGGAAATCCTCAAGAGCCTGCTGTGCCTGATTGCCCTTCAAAGCCTCGAGCCCCTGGTTTTCGATTTCCTGCATGGAGGGAGAAGCCGCTGGAGACTGGGTTTCGGCAGGTGGCGCGGATTGCGCGGGAGTGGTTTGCGCAGCGGCAGAGAGAGAAAGCGTGGCAGCCAGTAGAAGTGCCGCAGGGCGAACGAACGAAGTCATCACCTCTGCAGTGTAAGGGCTGCGTGCCGCAGGAAGGAACAGCAGCAAAAGAACAAGGCCGCCGGCCGGAGTCTCCGGCGCGGCGGCTGTTGTGCTACGAACGCTGGCCGCTGTGTTCCGGGCTCGAGCCCGGCTCCGGAAAATCGGAGTCCGCGCCGTCGAATTCGTCACCATGACGATGCGGAAGCTGATCGGCGAGCACACTGTGATGATCCGCGCGAGGGGGGATGTCGTTGGGTGACTGGCTTTCGACCGCGCCTTTATGCGCGTCGGCGTCGGGATGAAGTTTCTTGTCGGTCATAACTGCTTTCCTTCGATGCAGCTTTTCGCATGCGAGCATGCGCGCCATGGTGGATTTCGCCGTTCGTCCGCCGGCTTCGTGTTCAACGATACGCCGAGGGTTTGTCAGCGACCAGGCGCACACCCATGCCGTTCAGCCGGCTGCGGGCCTGCGCGGCCTCAGGCGTCTGCGGATAGCGCGCGACCAGGCTGCGCAGATCGCGGACACCGGCATCCTTCTTGTTCGCTGCAATCTCCGCCAAACCCTTGCGCAGCTGCGCAGCGGGGGCCTTGGAACTGCCGGAGAACTGCTCGAGAACGGCATCATAGTTCTGGATCGCCGTCGGGTAGTCCCCCTTACGGTAGGAGATCTCGCCCAGGTAGAAGTAGGCATTCCCTGCCATGTCGTCTTGCGGATAGTACTTGATCACGTCGCCGAACTCACCGCTGGCCAGGTCATAACGAGCGCTGGTGTAGTCGCGCAGCGCGGACTGGTAAAGCTGGTCGACCGGCGGAGCCTGGGGCTGCTGCGGCTGTGCGGGAGCGCCGCTCATTGCCTGCGGGCTGCCCGGCTGCTGCCCCTGTGGCGTCGCGCCGGGTTGACCGGGCTGTCCCGCAGGCTGACCGACCGGCTGCGACTGAATGTTCTGGAGCTGCGACTGGATGTCCTGCAGGCTCTTGTCCAGCTTTGCCATGCGGGTCTTCATCTCGTCGATCGAATCGTTCACGCCCTGGATCTGGCCCGAGAGCTGATCGACCTTACCGCCCTGCCCGTTCTGGGCCTCTACCTGCTGCTGAAGAGTGTTGAGCGTCTGCTGCATGCGGCTGACGCTGTCGGCCGTCTGCTGGACGAGGTGCTGGAGCACACCCATGTTCTGGTCGTTCGAGGTTTGCAGGTGCTGGAGCATGTCCTGCAGCTGCTGCACCTGGGTTTGTAGCTGGACCATTTCCTTGGAGACAGCGTGGGCCGGCGGGGCCGGAATCAGCAGGGCCAGGGCGGCCACGGCAGAAAGCGGAATCAGGGACTTGCGCATAAGAATCACTCTCCGGGTTCCGCTCCCGGCTAGCTCGGCTGAAGCGGGGAGACGGAGGTGCTGGGAAAACAGGCTCTCGTACGGCAAAGGCAGCACCGCACGGTTATGCGGTGCTGCCGATGGTTACGCGAGGACTTCGCGGTTCGCAGTCAGTTTAGCGGTCGACCGAGAACTGCGCGCGACGATTCTGCTGCCAGCAGGCTTCGTCGTGATCGGTGCAGAACTGCTTTTCCTTGCCGTAGCTGACGGTGCGCAGGCGCGACGGGCTCACACCAGCCGACACCAGGGCCTGCTTGGCGGCATTGGCGCGGTTCTCGCCGAGGGCCAGATTGTACTCAACCGAGCCACGCTCGTCGCAATAACCGCCGATGACTACCTTCAGGTCCGGATGCTGGTTCAGGAAGGCGGCATCCTGCGAAATCACCGACTGCGACTGCGCGTTCACGTCGTAGCTGTCGTAATCGTAGAAAACATCTTTCACGTTCTGGTGGAAGGTCGCGTCGTCGATGTTCGACTCGGCCGGGGCGCTCGGCGGCGGCGGCGCGCCGACGGTGACGGTCGCGGTTGCATCCGTCGAGCCACCTTCGCCACGTGCGATCAGGTGATAGCTGGTGGTCTGGTTGGGACGAACGGACTGCGTGCCCGAGCTGGGAACCTCGCCAATGCCCTCAATCTGGATGTTGTTGGCATTGCTGGTGTGCCAGGTCAGCACAACGCTGTCACCCGGCGCGATCTGCGTCGGCGTGGCCGTGATGTCCGCGGTCGGCGCAGCGGCGTTGTTGCTTAGCGGCGGCGGCGGGGGCGGCGGCGAAGCCTTCTTGTGGCAGCCGGCCACAAACAGCAGGGCCGAAACGCTGGCCGCAAGGGCGAGCGTACGGCGGCGGGTCTGACGGTTCAGAACAGTATGAAGTTGGAAAGACACGATCTCCTCCTAGGGAGCTTTGTTTTTATGGTGCAACCAAGGCAACAGGCGGAAAAACTCCGCCTGCTTTTACTACAACTCGTTATTTCCAGCTCCAGTTCGGCATCGAGTTGTTGCCGCGATGAGTGAGCTGTTGTTGTTCTGTTCCGTCAGCCAGCATCGACCAGATCTGGGCGCCATTGTCGTCTTCCCGCTGGAAGACGATGTGGCGGCCATCCGGCGACCAGGACGGGAAATCATTGCGGCCGGCATCGTGGGTCAGCTGCGTCCAGCGCTTGCTGGCGATATCCATGATGTAAATATCCTGCCCGCCCGGCGCGCCCGGACCGTACTTGCGGTTCCATGCGAAGGCGAGGAACTGGCCGTTCGGCGACCATGAGGGCGAGGTGGCGTAGCCGCCGTCCGTCATACGCATGACGTTGGCGCCATCCGAATCCATGATGTAGATCTGCGGGAGACCGGTCCGTCCGCTCACCCACGCAATCTGTGAGTTCGACTTCGGATTCCAGGTCGGCGAGACATCCGGACCGCGGAAAGCCGTGATGCGATGCGCACTGCCGCCGCTGGCATCCGAGGAGTAGATCTCCGGATCGCCGCTGACGCTCGACGAGTACGCAATCTTGCTGGAATCGCTCGTCCATGCGGGAGAGAGCGTAGTGCCGCCCGGCGCGTTGAAGTTCACCATGCGATTCAGCACCAGCGAGTACATGCGGATGGTCCAGCCGCTGCGGCCGAGCGAGGAGAAGGCAAGGCGTGAGTTGTCCGGCGAGACGCGCGGCGAAAGCGAGATCGTGCCCAGATGGGTGATCTGGTGCGGATCGTTGCCGTCGTAGTCCATCGCCCAGATCTCCTTGTTGCCGTCACCCGAACGTGCAACGTAATAGATCTTCGTCTCGCAGATGCCGGCGATGCCGCCGCCGAGCTGCGTGATGATCTCATCCGCGAAGCGGTGGGCAATCTGGCGGGCGTTCTCGTCGTTGGCGGTATCGGAATACTGCTTGCCGAGAATCTGCGGGCTGTCCGCGTTGTGCGTATCGAAAACGAAGCCACGGACGTTGATCCGGCCGCCATCCACCGAGAAGCCGCCGAAGACGACCATCTGCGCATTGGAGGGAGCCGCGGCCCACTGCCCTAGATTGATCTCCTGCGGGCTGCCGGGCGTGGCCTCGGGCGCCATGCTCTTGGCCACCATGTCAAAGACGCCGGCATTCTTCAGGTCATTAAAGAGCACGGTGTCAAAGGTGGCGCGGAGCGGCACGGTCTGCGGATCTCCGGACGCAACCTTGAAATCGGCGGCCGCAATGCGGATTCTCTGCACGCCGAGGTTGGTGCCGGTCTTAACCCAGTCCTGTGCGCGGAGCGCGGGCGTGGCGAGAAGGAAAAGAAGTAAGAGTGAAAACGCGTACTGGAAGGTCGGGTGCTTCTGCTGCTTACCGGTCATCGTGCCTCTGGGCTTGCATCGGTGGCAATGGAATGAACAGGTGAACGATCGCTGGGTCATTTCGCAGGCTGATCGTAGGTAAAAGTGTACTCCACGGAGACACTCGATTTGTTGTATCCCGGGGGTAACGGCCCGAAGCTCTCGATGCGCTGAACCGCGCGAACAGCAGAGGTGTCGAGCGTAGGCGAGCCGCTACCTTTGGAGATGCGGATATTGCTGGGTGTGCCGTCCCGGGCGATGGTGAAAGTCACGTGGCACTGGGCGCCCATCTGGGTGCCGGTCACCTCGTAGAGATACCAGGCCTGCTGGACCTTACGCTGGATGATCCCCACGTAATACGGATAATTGAACCCTTCCCCGCCGCCAGTGACATTGATCGGCGTTTGGGGGCCAGGATTATTCGCCACGGAACGTGGAACCTGTGCGGGCGCGGCCTCGCCATACTGGGCGCGATTCTGCAAAGGCGTCGGCTGCACATGCTTCGGCGTCTCGGGTTCCGGCTTTTTTTCTACCTTGGGCTTGGGCGGCGGTGGCTGCTTCACGGGGATGGGAACCGCATCCGGTGGAGGCGCAACCGGCTTCGGCTGCGGCTTGGGCGGCGCCGGAGACGGCGTCTCGGTCGCCAGCACATTCGGCGTCGGCGGCTGATCCTGCGGCAGCGGGATGGCCGGTGCGGAGCTCACCAGGGTGGCCTGAATCGCGCCCGGAGCCTTGTTGTCGCCCCATTCCGCGCCATGAAAACGCCCGGAGAGCCAGGTGTACAGGACAATGAGCCCCACGATAAGCAGGTGCAGGCCAAAGGATTTGGCCATGGGCGTGCCAACTGGCTCGCGCTCCAGATCGATTGTCGTCCGCTGCGCCATCTAGCGATTCCCTGCCTTACCGCGCTTTGCCGTTGTTCAGGGGCTGCGTGACGATGCTGATGTTCGTGATGCCGGCCTGCTTGACCGCATCCATCACGGATGCGAACGCGCCGAAGGGCACCTTCTCATCAGCCTCGAGATAAATCACCTGGTGCGCCGGATCCTTCCCCGAGCTCAGCAGCTTGCCGGTCAGGTCATTCAGATTGATCGGCTTGTCCTGGTAAAAAATCTCGGAGTCACGGTTAATGGTCACCACTACGCGCTGCTCGGTGATTTCCTTCACCGTCTTCGTCTTCGGAACATTCACCTCGATGCCCGATTGCAGCACCGGCGCGGTCAGCATGAAGATGACGAGCAGCACCAGCACCACGTCGACCAGCGGCGTAATGTTGATGTCCGAAAGCGAAGTCTGGGTGCGCCCCGAGTTATTGGTGAAGGCCACGCGCGGCCTCCCTCTCGACAGGATCCTGACCGGGGCGGAGCGAAACCTCTTCCATGCTGTTCAGCAACTCGCGCGCAAAGTCGTCGTTGCGTGCAGCGAAGTCGCGGCAACGCGCCGTGAACTGGTTGTAGGCGACAACCGCCGGAACCGCCACCAGCAGGCCAGCGGCTGTGGTGATCAGCGCTTCCGCGACGCCCGGCGCAACCGCGCGCAGCGTCGCTGTACCGGCCTGGCCCAATCCGTGGAAGGCGTCCACAATGCCCATCACGGTGCCGAACAGTCCGACGAAAGGCGAGATCGAGCCGATCGTCGCCAGCCACGTCAGACGGCTTTCCATCGCGGTCACCGACTCATTCGAGGCAGTCTGCGCAGAGCGTTCGAGAGCAGTGATGTTCCGCGGAGCGCCGGATCCGCCCGTCTGCCGCTTGTAGGTCTCGTAGACTTCGTCGAAGACACCTACCAGCGGGCTGGGCTTGAACTGTTCACTGACAGTGGCAATTTCCTGCAGCCGCGTCGCCTTGCGGAATGCGCGAAGGAAACGGCGGCTCTGCGCGGAAGCGCGGCGGAAGTTGCTCCACTTGCCGAGAATGATGGCCCACGACCAGATGCTGGCGAAGACCAGGATACCGAGCACGGCAAGAGCGACAGGACCGCTGTTGCGGAGCATTTCTAGAATGGCACTCCCGTTATTTACAACCGGGGGCGCGCCGGCATCGGCGTCGGATTGAAGGAAGAAGAAGGCTATGGTCGCAAACAGGGGTGTCATCGCGCTCTATATGTCCAAGTTACCAGACGCGGAGAAGCCGAACCAAGTTGTCTCCCGCGCGGTTCATGATTGGTCAACAGCAGCGGGAACGAGCAGAAAGTGCAACAAAACGCTGCAGAAAGTCCTATCAGCCCCTGTCGGCGCGGCCCATGATCTACGTCAACCCGCACCGGCACTGGCTCAGGGTTGGACGTATCGTGCTGTGCAAATGTCACGCGCGCGCCGGGTAAAGGCTGGCAGCTGTTAGAGATCTGTACACGCCGGCCTGCTATGCTGAGCGAGGATTCACCTCAAGTCACCTATGCTGCTGGAATTGCGCGCGGAAAACTATGCGGTGATCGACCACGCGGTCGCCGTTTTCGGGCCGGGCCTGAACCTGCTGACAGGCGAAACAGGCGCCGGAAAATCCATCCTTGTCGATGCACTCGCCCTGCTGCTCGGCAGCAAGGCTTCGAGCGACGTCGTCCGCCATGGAGCGGATCGCGCCGTCGTCTCCTGTGTCTTTGAAAGCACCCCCGCAGCCGAGGCCGTCCTTGAGGCCAACGGCATCGATGCGGAGGGCGCCGAAATCATCCTGCGCCGCGAAATCCTCGAAAGCGGCAAAGCGCGGGTCTACGTGAACAACCAGCCGGCCACGGTAGCGGTGCTCCGCCAGCTCGCGCCGGAGCTCGCCCTGGTACATGCGCAGAGCGAGACCATGGGAGCGTTCGACCAGATGCAGCAGCGTCTGCTGCTCGACCGCTACGGCGTCATCAGCACCGATGCGGTCTCCGCCGCCCACACCCGCTGGCGCGAAACTCTCACCCGCCTCGAAGAGCTCGAACGCGATGAGCAGGACCGCCTGAAGATGCTCGACCTCTGGAGCTTCCAGGCCAACGAAATCGAAGGCGTGAAGCCCGAGGCCGGCGAGGATGCAGCCCTCGAAACCGAGCGCCGCGTGCTCTCCAATGCCGAGAAGCTCTACGCCGCTTCCATGAGCGCCTACGACCTGCTCTACGACGGCACAGGCTCGGCCGAGGCCACGCTGCGGGCCGCGCTCAAGCAGGTGGAAGAGCTGGCACGCTACGACGCCAAGTTCAGCGAAGCCGCCCAGCAGCTCACCTCAACGCTCGCAGTCGTCGAAGACGTGGGCGCTACCGTGCGCGATTACGCCGAAGGCATTCAGGCCTCGCCCGAGCGTCTGGCCGAGATCGAAGACCGCCTTGCGGCGCTCGACAGGCTCAAGCGCAAGTACGGGACAACACTCGCAGACGTCATTGCCTACGGCGAAGAGGCACGCCGCAGGCTCGACGAGATCGAGAACCGCGACGAAATCCTCAAGACTCTCCGCGAACAGCTCGCCCGCGAGGCCGCTGCCTATCGCAAGGCGGCCGCTGCCCTGCAGCAGGAACGCGCCGGCGCAGCAAAGCAGCTCGAAAAGCTTGCCGAGGCACAGATCAACGATCTCGCCATGCGCGTCCGCTTCTCCATCGCCGTAACCGCGGATGAGAGCGAAGCCACGTGGTCCGCGCACGGCTGGGACACGGTCTCCTACCGCATCGCCACCAACGCCGGCGAACCGCTCAAGCCCCTCGAAGAAGTGGCCTCCGGCGGCGAAATGTCACGCGTGCTGCTGGCGCTCAAGGTCAGCGTGGAAGAAGGCGCGGCGCGCGGCAAAAAGAAGACGCAGGTCCCGCGCACGCTGGTCTTTGACGAAATCGATATCGGCATCGGTGGCCGCGCCGCGGAGGCTGTCGGCCAGAAGCTCAAAGCGCTCTCGCGCGCGCAGCAGGTGCTCTGCGTTACCCACCTGCCGCAGATTGCCGCCTTCGCCGACCAGCACTTCCTCATCGAGAAGCAGGAGAAGCAGGGCCGCACGCGGACC
Source organism: Silvibacterium sp. (assembly GCF_047605705.1). Taxonomy (NCBI): domain Bacteria; kingdom Pseudomonadati; phylum Acidobacteriota; class Terriglobia; order Terriglobales; family Acidobacteriaceae; genus Silvibacterium; species Silvibacterium sp. The sequence goes on from NZ_JASGFD010000007.1 coordinate 55,822, forward strand.
TCGGTACGCCTGATCGGCACCACCGAACGCACGGAAGAGATCGCCCGCATGCTCAGCGGCGCGACCCTCACCGACACTTCCATCAAGCACGCCGAACAGATGCTCAAAGCCAGCCGGGACTAACTGCTGCCCGCAGGGCGAATCGCCTTCGGCCTCCGCCTACAAACCCTGTCATTCCGAGCGAAGCGACCGCAGGGAGCGGAGCGGAGGAACCTGCAGTTCTCTCCAAGAGCGAGGATGCGACGGTGGCCCATTCAAGCCCGAAGTTGGCTTGAGTGGGGAAGCACGGGCCTCTCCCTCCTACCGGAACAGGCGCAGTGGAGGACCCGCAGTTCCCTTCACCAGAGAAGAAGAGTGTGCCCAGTCCAGGCTTTGCCTGGGCGGGAGGAAACACACGCCGATCGCGACCAAAAGTGCGCCAACAAGCCAAAGCATCTGCAAAAAACGCCACGCAGAACAATTAGCCCTTCGGATAAATCTCCGCGATCTTCGCCGCGCGCAGCATCATCATCTGCGCGGCCATGTCATGCAGCAGATAGAGATCGCGGCGGCGCGTCCATGCCTGTCCGGATTCGGCGTCATACTCCACCGGCAGCGGCACTTCCTTTGCCACCCACGCATCCATACCCCGCGCACGCGACGTGAGCACGCAACGTTTCGCATGATCGCGATGTCCAATCACCGTCACTGGTCCAAGAGCGGTAACACCACCGGCCTTTTTCACCACGGCCTCGGCCACGCCGTCGGTGCTGAGATAAGTCACCGTGCCATCCGGTGCGACCACCGGCTCGATGCTCACCACGTCCTTCAGGCCATGCTTCACGACGAGGAAATGCGCGATCTCCCACTGCGCATACACAGGCGTGCCGGGCGCCATCAGCGCACGCACGCGAACCACGGCCTCCGCAAGCGCCTCGTTCACCGGGCCAGGCTCCGGCTGCGCCTTTGGGTCGGACGTGAGCCGGTTGCCGAAGCTGTACGCAACCACTGCGCGCAACTCCTTAGCTGGACGCATCGGCGGTGTCCACTCGAAGCCGACATCGAAGATGGAAGGGGCAAGCTCCGCAGCGACAGAAGCATCCCCCAACTCCTGCGCAAGCTTCTGCCGCATGCGGGAAACAAGCTCGGTATCGGGCATGCCTTGAGGAGAAGCATCCTGCGCATGCATGGCAGTGGGAAGCACAGTAGCAGAGAGGGCAAGCGAGCGGGTAAGGAATTTACGGCGGTCGACCATCCCTTCATTCTGACGGGGGCAGGTCAACAGGATGTAACTCACAGGCAGATGCGGAGCGCATCCGCACTCCCCATCTGCCTGGCTTTAGTTCAACTGCGATTCGCTGGCCGGAGGAGGTGGTGGTGGCAGATCGGGTTTGCTGCTATCCGCAAGCGAGTAGATCACATTGATCTCCGTCTCAACTTCGACTGGCTCTCCGTTCAGCAGAAACGGCTTGTAGAGCCATCCCTTGACTGCATCCAGTGCCGATTTCTGCAGGAGTTTCGGACCGGACTTCACCACCAATCCCTTTATCTTTCCGTCCTTACCGATCTCAGCCCCAAGCACCACCGTGCCCTGTACTCTTGCCTTCTTCGCTTCCGCCGGGTACTCCGGCTGCGCGCCACCGATCTTGTTCCCAGCGATCAAGCCGGAAGCTACTGCAATCTTCGTCGGATATTTTGTCGGCGTTCCCTCGTCGCTCTGCGCCGATACGGCATTCACGTGCATCCCCATCGCCAATGCCGATCCACAGACACCTACGCCCACCGTTGCGCAGGCAAGCATCACCGCCAGTCGCCTGGCTCCCCGCATCTCACCCTGCTTTGCTGTCAGCTTCATAAGTCTCCTTTCGAGAACGTTGGCATCGAAGAGGCCGATGGCGTGGGGGACGGGCAGAGGCATGCCTTCGAGCAACACGGCAGCCAGCCGCAGCAGAGATCGCGCATAGGCCTTCGGCCCGGTCATCTCCGCCGCAAGCTGGTCGCAGACCATCTCGCGGCTCTCCATGACCCGCGCGCGGGTGAGCGCAGAGAGCGGGTGATAGCTCGCCGGCAGCGCCAGCACCTGCAGAACCAGGTTCGCCAGGTAGTCCCGCCGCCGAAGGTGCGCGCACTCATGCGCCAGCGCCGCCTGCAGATCGTCCTCCGGCAAACCGGCCAACATATCTCCCGGCATCAGCACGATTCTGCGCATGGCGCCCATCGCCATCGGTCCCGGGACATCCGGCGAAACCCGGATCGAAGCATCCGCGACACCGAAGTGTTTCGAGCACCGCGCCCACACGGAGGCCGCCTCGCCCGGCAGCTGCTCCACCGGCATGGCCGATCGCAGGATTCGCGCCGCACGCAGCCAGCTCAAGAGAAAGCGCGCCGCGAACCATACCGAGATCAGCACATACGCGGCGGCAACGATGGTGAGCAGCATGGCAGAGATCGGCATGCGGTTCCCTGCCATCCCTGGCTCCATCACCACCGCGACCCCGGAACCTCCGGAGGCATGCGCATGAAAACGCCATGCCATCAGATGACGCAGCCACGGTTCCCACCAGCCTGCCCCTGAAACAGTTGAGGAAATCGCCGAGCAGGCGGGCAGGACACTCTGGAGGATCAGCACCGCTACCCACACTGCATGCTCCATCGCTGCACCCACACGCCGCGCCAGCCGCGCCGCCACCCATCCTGCACCCAGCAGCAGAGGCACCTGCCAGAGCGAGTTCAACAGATACGTCAAGACCCAGGACTCAGCACTCTTCATTGCCCCTCCTTCCCGCCACCCGGCTTCTCAACACCGGGCTCGTCATCGAGCTCGCGATGGAAGCGCTCCGTCAGTTCGGCCAGCTTCTTTGCATCGATCTGCCGATTCTTGAGCAGGCTCATCACCAACTCCTCGCTCGATCCGCCGAACATGCGGTCCACCAGGTCGCGCACGCTCTGGCCGAGCGCCTTGTTCTCGGTCACCCGCGCCGAGTAGACATAGGCACGGCCCTCGAGCTCGCGCTTGAGCTTGCCTTTGCGCTCCAGGATGTTCAGCATCGTCTGCACCGTGGTGTAAGCCAGCGGAGGCTCCAGCTCCGCCTGCACCGCGCTCACCGTGCACGCGCCCAGCCGCCAGATCACCTGCATGATCCGCAGTTCCAGCCGCGTCAGCTCCACCTTCTTCACGCCGTTCTTCGAGTCGCTCGCCACGCTTCCTCCTAATTCATTAGGACACTAGGCCCGCACATTCAGCCCTGTCAACTAAATTCTTAGGACTTCATTCCTCGGAGATCCGGTGCGTCACTTCCCCGCTCTCGGCAAAGCGTGAAGAAGCGCGATTTTCATCGATCCCCCGATGATTTTTCACCCCCGGATTGCCCTGCTATACTTCTGAGTTGCGGGAGTAGCTCCAAAGCAGCAATGTTTTCCAGCACTTCGCGGCAAAAATCAATCCACACAGACTCCTGAGGTCCCTATGTCCGGCCATTCCAAATGGGCGACAATCAAGCACAAGAAGGGCGCACTGGACGCCAAGCGCGGCAAGATCTTTACCCGCCTGATCAAGGAAATCACCATCGCGGCGCGTGCCGGCGGCGGCGATCCGGATGGCAATCCCCGTCTGCGTACGGCTATTGCCGCAGCCAAGGCCGAGAACATGCCGGCCGACAACATCAAGCGCGGCATCCAGCGCGGCACCGGTGAAATCCCCGGCCTGCAGTACGAGGAAATATCCTTCGAGGGCTACGGCCCCGGCGGCGTGGCCGTCATCGTGGACTGCACCACCGATAACCGTAATCGCGCGGTCAGCGAAATCCGTCACGCCTTCTCGAAGAACGGCGGCAACCTGGGCGAGCCGAACTCGGTCCGCTTCATGTTCTCGAAGAAGGGTGTCATCGCCATCGCAAAGGAAGCGGCCAACGAAGAGCAGCTGATGAACATCGTGCTCGAAGCCGGCGGCGACGACCTGAACGACGAAGGCGAAAACTGGGAGATCATTACCGATCCCTCGGCCTACGAAGCTGTCTCCGAAGCGGTGAAGGCTGCCAAGATCGAGACCGTGATGTCCGAGGTGACCATGATCGCCTCGACTTACACCAAGCTCGAAGGCGCACCCGCCGCTCAGATGCTTCGCCTGCTCGATGCGCTCGAAGATCACGACGACGTGCAGAACGTCTACTCGAACTTCGACATGGACGCCAACCAGCTCGAGGAGATCGCCGGCTAACCTCGCGGTTACCGGAAGGGTCAGAGAAGTGGGCCGCCGCTCAGGCGGCCTCGCTTTTGCGGGCAACGCCGGAGGCTACACAGGCCGGCAGAATTTTGTTTCAAGAGGGAAGATACGATTCGGATGCGGATGCAATGGATGTGTGCCCTGGGAGCAGCGCTACTGGCTGCGACCACGCTGAATGCGCAGAATGCGACCGGACAGAGCCAGACGGAGCACCAGGTACTGGAAACCGACGCACCAGCCAAGGCGGCCATGGCGTCGCTCCCGTGGGAGTTCGGCCCATTCCTGCAAGGTGGCCTGGGCGAAGGTGACCGCGATGACTTCAAGTTTCTTTCCGGCGGTGTGCGCCTCGGCAAGGTTCTGACCGACCCACACCTGGGCACCATCTTCCGCGGCCAGTTCGAATATGCCGGTGAGATCATGCCCTACTGGCAGTCCTTCACGCCGGCTCCGTATTCGGCACTGACCAAGATCTACAGCCAGACCGGCACCTACCTCGGGTCGGAGATCCTCCCCTACGGCGGCGGCACCTATACCGGTGTCAGCATCACGCCCATCATCCTGCGCTGGAATTTCACCCCGACGAAGAAGATCATTCCTTTCATCCAGGGTGCGGGCGGACTGGTTTACACCACCCACAAGTTTCCGCCGGACATCCTCGTCGAGCACGGCACCTCGGGCGGCACCAGTGTCTTCAACTTCACGCCCCAGTTCGGCGTCGGCTTCCATTACTTCGTGAAGCCCGGCCAGGCGATCGATTTCGCGGCCAATGCCATCCATATCTCGAGCGCCTCGCTCGGCGATCGCAACCCCGGCGTCAACGCCAGCGTGCAGTTCCAGATCGGTTACTCCTGGTGGAAAAAGTAGGGAGCCATCGGATCGGGGATGGGTGTAGCGTATACACCGCATCCCCGGGCCCATCCGGTATCTTTCTGTTAGCGTGACGCCACTCCTGCCTATGTCCGAACCCCTGATCGAATGCGTACCGAATTTTTCCGAGGGTCAGCGTCCCGAGGTTGTTGAGGCCATCGTCGCAGCCATGCGGGTCGACGGCGTTTCCCTGCTGGACTACTCGCGCGACTCGGACCATAACCGCTCGGTCGTGACCATCGTTGGACCGCCCGCGGCCGTCATCGAATCCGCCGTGCGCGGAGCAGGCAGGGCGGCGGAGTTGATCGACCTCACTCTGCAGGAAGGCGTGCATCCCCGTATCGGCGCGGCCGACGTGATCCCCTTCGTGCCCGTGCGCGACATCTCGCTCGAACACTGCGTGCTCTTCGCCCGGCAGGCCGGCCAGCTGCTCTGGAACCGCTACGGCATTCCGGTTTATTTCTATGAGGCCGCCGCTGCCCGCCCGGACCGCGCGCTGCTCGAAGACGTGCGCCGGGGGCAGTTCGAAGGGCTTCGGGACGCGGTGCATCGCGAAGCGGCACGCCGTCCCGATGTGGGAGGACCGGACCTTCACCCCACCGCCGGAGCCTCGGCCGTAGGCGCCCGCCGCTTCCTGATCGCCTACAATCTGTACTTGAAGACCGCGGACGTCGCCAAGGCCCGCGCCATTGCCCGCGAAATTCGGGCCTCGGGCGGCGGCCTCACCGGCATCAAGGCGATGGGCGTTCTGGCGCATGGCGAGGCGCAGATTTCGATGAACATCACCGACTTCCGCCAGACCCCGGTCAGCGAAGTCTACCGCGCCGTCCGGGACAAGGCTGCCCGTTTCGGAGTGGAAATTGGCCGCGGAGAATTGATCGGGCTCATTCCCGAAGCCGCCGCTGAGCAGGAAAGTGAGTGGATGCGTCTTTTCCATGAGTTCGATCCGGAAGAGAAAATTCTGGAACGCAAACTCCGGCATCCGCGACCCTGGCCGGAACAACCGGCGGGGTTACGAGTCTAAGATAGAAGCGCGGACTCCAGAAACGCGCCACCGTCTACACCTGCAAAGGCAGGAATGGTTTTGAAGAGGTCGGGCGAAGTGCTGAGTGAAGGACCGCCGGCCGAAAGGATAAAGCAATGAGGCTAGATAAGCAGATGAAACGTCTTGCAATGGCAGCGCTTCTGGCAGTGGGCACGACCGTGCTCGCGCCGATGGCGGCCCACGCCGCGCAGCTGGATAACGATGCGCGCTCCGTAATTCCCAAGAACATCCAGCAGATCATCGTCGTCGATTACCGCGCCATGCAGAACTCGCAGGCGGCCATGGATCTGAAGGCGCGCGTACTGCCGCCGCCGCTCAAGCAACTCGAAGAAGCGATGAAGAACTCGGGCTTCAATGAGAATCATGACGTCGAAGAGCTGGCGTTTGCCGCCTTCCGTGTCAGCGATCAGGATACGAAGACCGTTGGCATCGCCCAGGGGCAGTTCGATCTCTCCAGCATCATGGCCAACATCAAGAAGAGCAAGGTCAAGCCGCAGGTCATCCGCGACAACAAGCTCTACCCGATGGGCAAGAGCGGCATGCTGGTCGTCTTCCTGAATCCGACGACGCTGGTCTTCGGCTCAAGCGACGCGCTCAAGATCGCCATGGACGTCCGCGATGGCCTCGCGCCGGGCCTGCTCAACAATGCCAACATGCTGCAGCAGATGACCTCGGTCGACACCGAGCCGCTCTGGAGCATCATGGATGACAAGGGCACCCAGTACATGATGCACGGCCTGCTTGGCGAAGCTTCGCAGCTCACCGACTACGATTCCATCAAGAAGCGTCTGCTCGGCTCGCGCTACACGATGAACTTCCAGAACGGTGTGAAGTTCAACCTCGTCGTCTCGACGCCGGATACCTTCACCGCGGCCACTATGTCTTCGCTGTTGAATGCGGCGGCGATGTACAAGAAGGTGAGCGGCACGGCGGTCGAGAAGTCGGCCATCGACGACACCACCATCGATTCGAGCGCAGGCGACCTCGAAGTCAGCTTCGCGGCTTCCGACAGCCAGTTCTCTACCCTGCTGCAATCGCCGCTCTTCCACTCGGTGGTTCAGTAGTCATTCTGTAAAGGACACACGCAAAAAAGGCTCCCCGCATGGGGAGCCTTTTTTGTAGCTGGCCGGGCCTGCGCTACGGTTGAGAGGCGAGCGCATTTCCTCCCGAGGCATTTAGCCGCCTCCAGTCTTCTTCCTTGCGCGCGGTCTCGCGATCGTTCGCCTGCCGCAGAGACTGGTACTGTTCGAGCGCTGCCCGCGCCTGCTCCGGCTGATTGGTTTTGCGATAGAGCTGTCCCAGCTCATACCATGCCCGGCGCTGCACCTCACCCTCGACCTGCGTCGCCCGCTTGAGCGCCGCTTCTGCCTGCGCATTCTCTCCCTCCGTCGCAAGGCCACGGCCGAGATAATAATCTGCCACGGTGGGATGCCCGTAGAGCTTCACCACCTGCTCAAGCAGCGGCACGCCGGTCTTTTCTTCGCCGCGATCCACGCGGATGCTGCCCAGGTTGTACATCGCCACCGGATTACCCGGTGTCAGCTCGAGCTGCTGTGCGTAGGCTTTCTCCGCAAGCTCCGTGGCGCCCGTCTTGCGATATTCATCGCCCAGCTCTTCGTAGAGATCCGCCTGCTTCGGAGCCAGCTTGATCGCCGCGAGAAACTCGTCGATCGCCTGCTGCTGATGCTCGCCTTCATCGGCGATCTGCGCCTTCAGCCGATGCACCCGCCACGATCCCGGATCGAGCTGGTAGAGCGTGGCATAACTCGCCCGCGCCACCTGCATGTGCGCCTGTCCGCGATAGTCGAGGATGTTTTCATCCTTCGGCGACAGTTCCGCTGCATGATCGAGCGGCGCGGTCGCCAGCTCGGGATGTCCCGTGCTCAGCTCCACGATTCCCATCCACAAATTCGCTTCGACCGAGTTGGGATTCGCCGCAATCGCCTTTTGCAGATGCACGACAGCCTCATCGGCATGATTGGTCTGGTAGTACGCGATGCCGAGAAAGAGATCCGCACCCGGAGCATTCGCATCCAGATCCAGCGCCTTGTTCAGCGATGCAATCGCATCGGGCAGCTTGCCTTCACGAAGCTGTGCAAGTCCCAGGTCGAGAAACCCCGGCGCAAAGCTGGCATCCATCTCCGTAGTGCGGCGAAAGAGCTGTTCCGCCTGATCGGGATGGCCGGCCTTCATCGCCGCGATGCCATCACGATACGTGGATTGCAGCTGGTCGCCCTGCGCCTGGGATAATGCGTGCGGAAGACAAACAAAGGCCGCTGCGCACAGGAAAGACGCACGGCAAAAGACACGGAAAGCGCTTGCTCGCATGTTGCCGTGAACGTTATTGGATCGCCGCCACAAACGTCAATGCGCCGGCCCATGAAGCATGAGGCCGGCGCATTGCGATTCGTTCGACTACGGTTTTAATTCGATTGTGAGGAGAAGCTCGTCAGCTGCGGCTTGACCACAGCCGGGTCGCCCACCACCACCAGCGTCATGCCATCCACCTTCAGATACTTCTTCGCCGTCTCCTGCACCTGCTCAGGCGTCACCGCATTGATGCGGTCGACATAGCCAGTGAGGTAGGAGTCGTTGAGGTGGTGGAAATCCACAAAGTTGAGGTTCGACAGAATGCCCTGACGCGAGGAGTTTCGCAGGATGAAGACACCATCCTCGTAGCGCTGGATGTTCTGCACTTCGGTCGCAGATGGCGGCTCGTCCTGCAGCCGCTTAATCTCTTTCTGAATTTCGGTGATCGCCGGGCCGGTCGACGCAGTGGTGATCGCCGCATTCTCCGCCCAGATATTCGTCCCGTATCCCTGCGAGAGCGAGCTGTGTGGCGAATAGGTATAGCCCTTCTGCTCGCGGATATTTGCGGTGATACGCGAACCGAACGAGCCGCCGAGCAGCGAGTTCATCACCTGCAGCTGCGTCGTATCCGGCGAGCTGACATCGGCCACCGGAATGCCGTAGATTACATTGCTCTGCGCCGCGCCCGGCTGATCGATGAACGCAAAGTGCGCGCCCTCCGCCGCATGCTGATCGGCCCACGCGACCGCGGGCCCGCGATCCCACGCCTTGAAGGCTTTGTCGATCGCGGTACGTACGGCCTTCTCATCGAAGTGACCGACCACGTAAATCGTCGTGCGCTGGGCGCCGAAATTTGCCTTGTAGAAACCGCGCACATCGTCGAGGGTGTAGCTCTTCAGCTCCTCCTCGGTGGCAAGCAGGCGGCCATACGCCTGGTCGCCATACAGGATCTGCGCGAACTTCTGCTGCCCGAGAAAGCCGGGATTCGCCAGCGCCGTCGCACGCTGACGCAGCGCATCGGCACGGTGCCGCTCGAGATCCTTCGCGGGGAACGCCGGGTGCTCGATGACGTCCGCGAGCAGCCCGACAGCATCGGCCGCGTTACTGCTGAGAACGTCCATCGCAAACGACGATTGATAGGTACCGCCGCTCACGGACAGAGTCGAGCCCATATCTCCGGACCTCTGCGCGATCTGCTCGCCGGTCAGGCTGGTGGTGCCTTCGCTCGTCAGCTCCGCGGTCAACACGGACAGGTTGGTATGCTGCGGATCTTCGTTCACCTTGCCCGCGGCCACTTCGATCGTGATAGACACTTTCGGCACAGTGCCATATTCGAGCAGGTTCACCGTCAGGCCGTTGGGCAACGTGTAGCGCGTGCGCGGCGCAAGGTGAAAGGGCCGCGCGGGAGCAGGCGCGGGCGGTTGTTCTTTCACATGGGCAGGAGCCGCATCCTGCGCAATGGCAAAGGGCAGTACCGGTGCGGCAAGTATGGCCAGCGAAAGCGGAAGAGTCAGAGCGCGAACGTGCATCAGTTGCCTCCCTTGGCGCCTGCGGGTGCGGCGGCCGGCTTCGCAACGGTGACTTCAAGGACCGTGCGGTTCTGGGGACGGAGATACTTCGCAGCCGTGGCCTGCAGATCGGCCGGCGTCAGCTTGTTGAAGTTCGCCACCAGCGCATTGATCTCACTGGGATCGTCATCGAAGAGCGCAAAGCTCGCCAGCAGATCCACCTTGCCGAGACCGAGATTTCCCTCGTCGTCATAAAGCGACGAGACCAGCTTGGTCTGTGCACGGCGCAGTGTCGCCTCGTCCACCGGCTTGTCGATCACTCCCTGCACCACCGTGTCGACTGCGCCCATGATCTGCGCCGACGACACAGTGTCGTCATGGATCAGGCTTCCGGTGAAGAGCATCGGTCCGCGATAGTCATACATGTTGCCCAGTTCGTTGATGCCGCCATCCACCGAGCTCGCGTAGCCATCCTTCTTCACCAGCTCCTGCACCAGCAGGCTGTCATCGCCCTGCAGCAGGATCTGGTTCAGCAGCCCCATCGCGTACCAGTCCTTACTCAGGCGCGGAGGCATGTGATAGGCAAAAGCCAGTGCAGGCTTCTTCGCCAGCTTGTCTTCGCGGCTGGCGTGCTTCTCCGCGGTCTGCTCCGGCTCGGTCAGATCCGGCAGCGGCGGAACATCGGCCGACGGGATCGATGCGAAATACTTCTGCACCCAGCTCTTCGCCTGCGCGGTGTCGAAGTCGCCCACCACCACCAGAACCGCGTTGTTCGGCGCGTAGTAGGTCTTGAAGAACTTCTTCACATCCTCGAGCGTCGCCGCCTGGATGTCGGCCAGATCACCATAGAAATTATGCGCGTTATACCAGTTGGTGTTCGCATACTGCGGTATGTCGAGCCAGGGGAAGCCGCCATACGGACGGTTGAGGACGTTCACCTTCACCTCGTTCGAGACGACGCCCTTCTGATTAGTGAGGTTCGCATCGGTGATGTCGAGACCGCGCATGCGGTCGGACTCCGCCCACAGCACCGTCTCCAGCGTATTCGAAGGCAGCACCTCGTAATAGTTGGTGAAGTCGAAGCGCGTCGAACCGTTCAGGATGCCGCCATTCTTCTGAATGAGCTGGATGAACTGCATCTTGCCCAGGTTCTGCGAGCCCTGGAACATCATGTGCTCGAAGAGATGCGCGAAGCCGGTGCGATCTCGCGGCTCGATGCGGAAACCGATCTGGTAGTAAACGCCCACGGCCACTGTCGGCGCGGTCGAGTCCTGTGAGAGAACAACCTTCAACCCGTTCGGCAGCTTGTAGTAGGTGTAAGGCACCTTCTCCGCAGTCGCCTGCGCGCCGGCTGTCGCCGCAACTGGTCCGGCGACGCTCAGACCCAGGACAGCAGCGGCTGCCCAGCTCTTCCAAAGCCTCATCGTGCGTGCTCCATTTCCTGTTGCTGAATGCTGTGCTACGAAGTGTACAGCCAGCTACGAATGTGCGAGCCGGGAAGTTCAGAAGCCCCAAGGATTTTGGTTCTCCACCGACGTCCTCACGGTGTAGAGTAAGTGGGCAGCTATATCGATTTAGCCCAAGGTTTGGCTAACCCGGAGTTTGGCGTGTTTCTTGGTTTGGATGTCGGAACAGGTGGCACCCGCGCGGTGCTGGTGGATGAACGTGGCCGTGTCGTGGCCTCGGCTTCAGAGGAGCATATTCCCTTCGCAAGTCCTCAGCCCGGCTGGGCCGAGCAGGACCCCGAAGACTGGTGGCGCGCCGCGCAGAAGGCCATCCGTGATGTGATCGCCACTGTGCCCGGCGTAGAGGTCGACGCTGTCGGCCTCACCGGCCAGATGCACGGGGCTGTCCTGCTCGATGCTCAGGGCGAGGTTCTGCGCCCTTCGCTCATCTGGTGCGATCAGCGCACCGATGCGCAGTGCGACTGGCTGCATGAAAAGTTCGGACGCGAGCATCTCATCGAGTTGACCGCCAATCCCGCCCTGCCCAACTTCACGCTGACCAAGCTGCTTTGGGTGAAGGAGCATGAGCCGGAGATCTTCGCAAAGACCGAGCACATCCTGTGCCCGAAAGACTACGTCCGCTTCCGCCTGACCGGTACCTATGCCATCGACGTACATGAGGCCTCGGGCACACTGCTGCTCGATGTCGCCAATCGCCGCTGGTCGAAAGAAGTCGCCCAGGGCGCTGGCATTCCTGAATCCTGGCTGCCGGAGCTCTTCGAATCGCCGGAGATCTGCGCGAAGGTTTCTCCGGAGGCCGCAGCCGTCACCGGCCTTACCGCCGGTACGCCGGTCGCTGCGGGCGCGGGAGACCAGGGCGCTGGCGCGGTCGGCATGGGTATCCTGCAGCCGGGCTCGGTCTCGGCCACCATCGGCACCTCGGGCGTGGTCTTCGCCGCGACCGCCGCGCCTACACGCGATCCGCTGGGCCGCATGCATACCTTCTGCCATGCTGTCCCCGGTCGTTGGCATGTAATGGGCGTGACGCAGGCCGCTGGCCTTTCGTTGCGCTGGCTGCGCGAAACCATCGCCTCCGGCGAATCCTACGACCAGCTCACCGCCGAAGCCGCAAAGATTGCTGCCGGCAGCGATGGCCTCCTCTGGACGCCTTACCTGCTCGGAGAGCGTACGCCGCATCTCGACTCCCAGGCACGCGCCGCCTTTGTCGGCATCACGGCCGGACACGGCCGCGGTCATCTCGTGCGCGCCGTGCTCGAAGGCGTAGCCTACTCGCTCAAGGACACCTTTACCCTCTTCTCCGAACTCGGCATCCCGGTCAAAGGCGTGCGTTTAGGCGGCGGCGGAGCCCGCAGCCCGCTCTGGCGTTCCGTGCAGGCCTCTGTCTACGGCTACCCGGTAGATGTGCTCACCGCCGAAGAGGGCGGAGCCTTTGGCGCTGCCCTGCTCGCAGGCGTCGGCGCAGGAGCATGGGCCGATACCGACGCAGCCTGCGCTGCCGCCATCGAGGTAGCAGAGCAGATTCAGCCCGACGCGGCCGCAGTTGCGCGGTATGCTGAAGGGTACAAGGGGTTCCGGCAGGTGTATCCGGCACTCCGCAACATCCGAGGCTGACCTGGATCCGGTGTGCGGCCGGCTCCTCCAGCCGCACACCGTTGGAATACAGGTAGCCCCCATGCTCAGCGAAATCGGCAAAATCGCTTCCCTCCTGCTCAGCCTCCTGTCCCTCGAGTCGCTGCTGGGAAGCGCCTTTCTGGTACCCGGAATGGGCTGGGAAGAACGGCTGATCCGCTCATTGAGCCGCGTGGTACTGGCAGGATGTGTCTGCTTTGCCAGCGGTCTTCTTTTTGAGCAGCGCATGCCGGGCCACGGTCCGGGCGCAGGCATTCTGCGCACCCTGCCGGTTCGCCTCTACCTTGCGGCGCTCATCGGCATGGCGATCCTGTTCCTGCTGGGCTGGTACCTCGATACCTATTACATCCCGACCACCTGGAAGTACCAGCCGTACTGAATCCCGGCCGCATTCCCGTCCCAATCCCGGATAATAACAAGGTAAACAATCGGGCCCGATTCTCGCGCCAGGCAATGGAGCGTGCAATCACACAAGCACGTGGGTGTACATTCTTCCTTCGCAGGAAAGAGTTGATTCCGGCTGGCTCCTTCTGCCTCACAGCCGATAAACAAGGATGGGAATGGAAGCAAGACGGCAGACCCTGGGCCGCGATCTCGGTAGACTCGCACTCCTCCTTATCTCCTCGGATGTAGCGGCCTCGATCATGAATCTGGGGAGCTGGCATTCTGGCGGGATTACGATCCTGTGGCCGACCAATGCCCTGCTCACCGCATACCTGCTTTGCGCACCGCGAAGCTGGAAGCGTATCGCCGCGTATCTCGCGCTGGCCTTCTGCATCGACTTCGCAGAAAACTTCGCGCTCTCCTGGCCCGTGGGCTCCTCGCTCTACTTCGCAGCCTGTAACACGCTCGAAGTCCTGCTGGCGTGGATGCTCATCTCCCGCGTGACCGGTCCACGCCCGGATCTCACCAAGTGGCGCCATTTCGCAGCCATGGTCGTCTTCGGCATGGGCGTCGCTTCCATCGCGGCCTCGCTGGCCTCGTCCGTCGTTTTCGCGAGCGGGCTTTCCTGGACCTCCATGGATCGGCTTATCACCATCCGGAACTGGTACCTGGCAGACGTCCTCGGTATGGCGACCGTCCTGCCGCCGTATCTCAGCTACAGGTTGAGGACCGGTGTCCGCCGCTACTCCCGGACTGAAGCAGCCGGGCTTTTCCTCCTCCTCGTCGCAGTGAGCATCGCGGTCTTCGCCCAGCAGCATTACCCCGTACTCTTTGCACTCACGCCCCTGTTGCTGCTGCTCGGTGTACGCATGGGACTCACCGGCTCCGCGCTCGGCTTGCTGACGGTCACCGTAATCAGCGGCGCCTTCACCTCCCATGGCCGCGGCCCCACGGCGCTGATCCCGGACGCGACGCTGGCGCATCGCGATCTCTTCCTCCAGTGCTTCATCGCACTGAACATGTTCACGCTCTATCTCGTGGATGTGGTGGTCGCCAACAGCCAGCGCCTTCAGCAGGACCTCAAAATCAATGAGGCCCGATTCCGCCTGCTCGCGGAATCTTCGCGAGACATCATCATCCTTTCCAATCTCAAGGGCATGCGCGACTATGTTTCCCCAGCCATCGTCGAATTGCTTGGCTGGACCCCGGAAGAACTGGTCGGCCGATCGTACCGGGAGTATATCCACCAGGACGATCTCGAGCGTTTCGATGAAAAGCTCGATGACCTCCGCGCAGGCAGACCGATCCGTTCCATTACCTACCGGCAACTGGCCAAGAACGGCAGCCACCACTGGATGGAATCCAATCCGCGCCTGCTTCTTGATCCCGCGACCGGCGAAGCGACCGGCTACGTCACCGTCGTGAGGGACATCACGGATCGCAAACGTGCAGAAGAAGAGCTGGCTCGCGCCTTCTCGCTTGTCGAAGAGCTCGCCAGCATCGACGGCCTCACCGGCCTCGCCAATCGACGCCGTTTCGACGAGGCGCTCGAGCGCGAATGGCATCGCGCAGTCAGAGATGCGAGCGAGATCGCGATCCTCATGCTCGATGTCGACCACTTCAAGCGCTACAACGATACGTATGGACACCTTTCCGGCGACGAATGCCTGCGCAAGGTGGCTGGCGCCATACGGCAATCCGCGAACCGCGCTACCGACCTCGCCGCACGCTATGGAGGAGAAGAGTTCGCGGTCATTCTGCCCGGCACAGGCTACGAGGGCGCCATCGATGTATGTACCGAAATCCTGAAAGCGGTGCGCCTTTGCGGCATCACGCACAGTGACAACCCCACAGGAGTCGCAACCCTGAGCGCAGGCTGCGCTGTGAC
This sequence comes from Silvibacterium sp., assembly GCF_047605705.1. NCBI lineage: Bacteria > Pseudomonadati > Acidobacteriota > Terriglobia > Terriglobales > Acidobacteriaceae > Silvibacterium > Silvibacterium sp. The sequence goes on from NZ_JASGFD010000007.1 coordinate 71,120, forward strand.
CCGCGCAACCACGGAAGGCAACTACTACAGCCTGCTGCGCGCCGCCGACTCTGCTCTTTATGAGGCCAAGGCCAATGGGCGCAACCAGCTGAAAATGGCGGGATCAATCGAAATAGCCTGACGAAGAAGCCTTCTGGAAAGACAAAGCCCGCGCGGAGATTCTCCGTGCGGGCTTCACTTCGTTCCAGCCTGTTTGATTCGCTCAGGGCGAGCGCTACTGCACGCTCGCCACCAGCTGCTTGAGAGGCTCCAGCACCGTGAACCGCACCATGCCGATCGGCTCATTCGCGCCTTTCAGCAGCGCCTGCGCCTGATCTTTCCAGCCCGCGGGTGCGGCCTGCTTCGCGTCGAGATACTTCAGCGCATCCAGCCCGATCTGTCCCAGTTGACCGAACTGCTCCGCCTTTGGCGCAGCCTCCTGCAGCAACGGCGCCTTCATAAGCGGCGCAAGCTGCGGCGCAGTCTTCACCCACTGCTGGAACCAGGCTGTCAGCTGCGCATGTGCAGGAGAGTCTGCAGACGGATTCTTCAGATACTCGGCAACCGCCGCTTCCACTTCATGGCGTGAAGGCGGATCAGGCCGCACCGCGTCGATCAGGTGATCGAGCGGAGTCAGCTGCGTGGTGTGCTGCAGCTGGTAACGCTGGCTGAAGCTGACCGGCTGCAGGACATCGGCAAAGACCCGCAGCGGAGCGATCTGATCCGGTGTTGTGATCTCGGGAGCGGCCAGCTTGCGCAGCCCAATGTCCTCAGCCGCAAGATGCAGCAGACCGAAGTCCTCAAGCCGCACCGACTCCACCCACAGACGGCGATACATGTCGTCCACGTTGCTCACCGACTGCGGCGACCACAGGCGCTCTGCAACCACCGCGGCGCGCGGCCAGATGCGGGAGTCGATGCTGCGCGGTGAAAGATGCTCAGCCCACATCGCCGCCTCGCCGCCCAGAATGCGGGAAGCCTGCTCCGGCGTCAGATCACTGCCGGCAGGAATCGGATCGACCTTGTAATGCTCTTCCGCCGACTGGATCTGGTCGAGATAATAGCCCGCCGACAGAATGCCGCCGTTGCCAGCCTTCGCACTTGCTGCGAGCGAGTCAAAGCCGCGCCACGACTGGATGATGGCATCCTTGGGCAGAGTCGGCGTGAAGATCTCATCCCAGCCGATCATCTTCTTGTTGTTCTTCTTCAGAATCGGTAACAGTTTCTGGTTGAAATACGTCTGAAGCGCGGCCGTGTCCTTCAGGTCATGCGACTTCATGAACTCCTGGATGCGTGGATTGTTCTTCCACTGCACACCGTTGTTCTCGTCGCCGCCGATGTGAAAGTAAGGATCGGGAAAGAGCGCCGTCATCTCGCTGAGGAACTTATCGAGGAACTGGTAGGTCGACTCACGCGTGGGATCGAGCACCGGATCGAAGATCCCCATCTCGCGCGAAATCGCATACGGTCCCTGGTGATTGCCCTTCCCGTCCGTGCCGACGCCGCTCGCGAGATCGGGATAGCCCACCAGCCACGACATCGCATGCCCGGGAATGTCGAACTCCGGCACCACGCGAATACCGCGATCGCGCGCGTACGCAATCACCGAGCGCACCTGATCCTGCGTGTAGTAATCGCCATCCGAGCCCAGCTCCTGCAGCTTGGGAAAGACCTTGCTCTCGATGCGGAAACCCTGATCATCGCTCAGGTGCCAGTGAAAGACATTCATCTTCACCGCAGCCATGCCATCGAGCGTGCGATAGATCACGTCGATGGGGACGAAGTGGCGGCTCGAATCGATCATCAAACCGCGCCAGCGGAAGCGCGGCGCATCGTCAATCGTTACCGCAGGCAATTCCCATCCCGAACCCGAGGCCTGCACCAGCTGATACACCGTAGCCAGGCCGTGAATCGCGCCGACCACCGTGGCCGCATGCAGATGCAGTCCATTCGGAGTCACTTCAAGCGAGTAGGTCTCGTTCTCATCATCCGATTGAATCGCCTCGCCTGCGCCATCGACGCTTATCGTCAGTGTGGCCGAGCAGTTCCCTGCCGCCGTCGCAATCTGCAGGCCTGTTTCATTCTTCAGACGAACAAGAAAGCGGCTGACCGCGCGGTCAAGACGCCCGTCATGAAACTTGTCTTCGCAGGCAGTGAACTGCGTGCCCAGCGCGAGCGATCCGCTACCCACCGTGAGGTGTGCAGGCTGCGGCATCAGAGTGTTCACAAAGGTCGACGATTGCGCCTGAAGAGGAATGGAACCCATGGCAAGTCCTAGAAACATACCGGCAGAAAGACAACGATCCAACGCGCGCACACTACCTCCGCTTTGTCTGATGGAATGAGGCTTCTTTTGAGCAGGGACAGTATACCTGTCTAGACGAACACCTGATTTTCGCAAAACAAAGGGCGTGGCATCCAGCCACGCCCTTCGCAGAACCACTACTCTGCCTTCTTCTCATTGTTGCTGCGATCGTCATCCGGCAGCACATGATCCGGATCGACAAGCACCGAGGCGATCTTCTTGCCGTTGTCCGGAGCCCATACCAGCGTGCCCTTGGAGAGCCACGTCTCCACCGGCAGTTTCTCGCGCTCGCTCGTGCCGTCCGTGAACTTCACCTCGAAGGTCGCCGGAAGAACCAGTTGTCCGCGATTGCTGATCGTCACCTTGTTGTCCGCGATGCTGTCCACCGCAAGATCGAACTTCCAGTTGTTCAGGTACCAGCCACGCCAGAAGTACGACAGGTCTTCCCCGCCCTCGCTCTCGATCTCGCGGAAAAAGTCCGAAGGCGATGGGTGCTTGAACGCCCAGTCACGGATGTACTTGCGGAAGGCCCAGTCGAAGCGCTCGGGACCAAGAATCTGCTCCCGCAGCAGCACCATGCCGTACGCGCCTTTGAAGTAGCTCACAGGATGGCCAAGGTTTCCGGGATATCCATCCGCACGGCTCATCAGGGTTGGCGCATCCGGATTATCCAGCACCTTCAGAATCATGTCCGGCGGCTCACCGCCAGCGGAGTATTCCGAATCGCGCTTCGGCCCATACTTGCCGCCTGCGAATGTTGCTGATTCGTCGATGTCGATGAAGGTGTTGAAGCCCTCATCCATGAATGCGTGCCGTCGCTCGTTCGAGCCGACGATCATCGGGAACCAGTCGTGGCCAATCTCATGCGCCGTCACCCAGAAGAGAAAGGCACCGCTGTCCGGGATGCCATCGAAGACGATGCCCGGATACTCCATGCCCGTCGAGAAACCCGCCACGTTGATCGCCGCCGGCCAGGGGTACGGATACCACTGCTTCGAGAAGTGCTCGACCGTGTCCTTCACGTACTCGGTCGAATGCGCCCAAGCATCCTCGCCCTTGCTGTTTGGGCCAACGCTCTCCGGCGGATAAAAGCTCATCGCTAGAGAGGTCTTGCCGTCAGGAAGGTTGATACGTGCAGCATCCCACACAAAGACTGGCGAAGCCGACCACGCCACATCGCGCGTATGCTCCATGCGGAAATGCCACGTCAGATCGCCGGACTGCTTCGGACGGCTCGCGGGCGACGTCACCTCAGACGCACCGCGGATTACGACCGTCTTGTCGCTCTTCTTCGCTTCCTCGAATCTCTGTATCTCCGTCGGAGTGAGCACGTCCTTCGGATTTACCAGCTCACCCGAGCCCGCAACGATCATGTTCGCAGGCACGGTCACGAAGTAATCGATGTTGCCGTACTCAAGATAGAACTCGCTGCCGATATAAGGCAGCGTGTCCCAGCCACGAAGATCGTCATAGACGCACATGCGCGGAAACCACTGCGCCATGTCGTAGATGTCGCCCTTCGGCAGGTCACCGGGCTTGTCATCTACCGACCCAGTCGTCGTGCCCCACGATGTGCGCCCGCCCCACGGACCTGGAATCTGGTAGTGATAGTCGATACGGATGCGGATCTGGCCGCCATGCCCACGCAGCGCCTCAGGCAACCGCACCTGCAGGCGCGTATCGGAGACGACATAATCCACTTTCTCCGCCTTGCCCTGCGTCTCTATGGCCACGGAATCGAGCACGTATCCGTCCGTTGCGGGCTGCGGACCGTCCTCGGGCGCTGCATTGCGACGGCGCGGACGGCCGGAACCGTACATCTCGCGAGAACGCGAATCCTTGCGGTAGATGTTCTGGTCGAGCTGAATCCAAAGGCTCGGCAGCCCGTCCGGCGAATTATTTGTGTAGGTAATGATTTCGTGGGTGTGCAGCACCTTCGCTGACGTATCCAGCTGCGCGTGCAGCTCGTAGTCGGCCTCATTCTGCCAGTACGCCGGACCGGGCGCGCCGTTGCTCGAGCGATAGGCATTCACCGGATCGGGCAGCGTGAGCGGAGCAAAGGTCGTGCGCGGATCATACGAGTTCGCGCTCTGTGCAAGAGCCGGAAGGGCAAGACTGCACGCAGCAACGAAGAAGAGCGGAAGCGAGCGGCGATGCGGCATAAAAGCAGTTCTCTCTTTCTGCGGAAATAAAGTATCGGAGTGATGCATGTAGGCGATTACTGGCCACCATATTTCTTCAGCCATTGCAGCTCATCGCGAACCTTGATGTACCCGTGCCAGGGATTTTTATCGAGCGGGTGGTTTTCGCCCGGGAAGAGCAGCAACGTGTGTGGCACGTTCAGCCGTTGCAGCGCGCGCTCGAGCACCACCTGCTCGAAGTAGCTCACGCGAACGTCCGCGTTGCCTCCGACGATATGTGTCGGCGTCGTGACCTTATTCATCTGGAAGAGCGCGGCCTCGGACTGGTACAGCTCCGGCTTCTCCCACGGCGTACCCGAGAGATACCACGCATCGTCGTACGTGAGGTCATCATTGCCCCAGTTCGCCGCATGCTCCACCGCGCCCGCGCCCGTCACCGCAGCTTTGAAGCGCGTCGTCTGCGTAATGAGCCAGTTCGTCATATAGCCGCCGTAGCTGTAACCACCGATGGTCAGGCGATCGGGGTCCGCGATGCCGTCTTTCACCAGAGCATCCACGCCTGAAAGAATGTCGCGTCCCGGAGACGACACGAGATGCGGCTGGATCGCCAGCATGAAGGCGTCGCCATATCCTGTTGAGCCGCGATAGTTCGGACGGAAGACAAGCCATCCGTTTGCCGCCGCATACGTCGCCCAGTCATACCAGTCCGCGCCAAAGCGATCGCCATCCGCATCCTCCGGGCCACCATGAATCAATGTCAGCATCGGCAGATGCTTCGCACCCTTCTTGCCCGGCGGATAGATGAGCACGCCCTCCACGCTCGTTCCATCCGGAGACTTCCATCGATACGGCTCCCAGCTCACCTGCGCACGTTCATGGAAAACCGGATTGAATGCCGTCACAGCCTTCGCGCTGTTCAGCTCTCCGGGTTGAGAGGCAACAAAGACCTGCGTGGGATCGTTGATCGTCGAGTGTGTAAACAGCACCGCATCGCTGTTTCGCGCGGCCTCGAGGTGCGCATTGTTCCCCACATCGTTGAACACGGGCGTGAATTTGTCACCGTCAATGCGATAAATCTTCTGGTCCATGCCGGTGAGACCCGTGGCCAGCACCGCATCGTGCGAGGTCAGCGTGAAATCATCCCACGATCCCTGAAAATCCGACCCAAGACGAGTCGTCTTGCCCGAGGCCGTATCGATGGAATAGATCCGCCCCTGTACATCCTGGTACGGGCCCTCGATGGAGCCTCCTCCTGCGCGCACCGTGAAGAAGAGCCGGCTGCCTGCATGGTTCCACTTGAGGCTTCCCTCGATTCCCTGGTTATGCGTCAGCTGCCGCAATTCGCCGCCCTGCGCCGGGACCAGGTATATCTCGTAGTCCGCAGGATTCTCCTCGCGATGCGAGATCGGCCCCGATTCCACCGCGATCACATCGCCCTTGGGAGAAGGCGCAATCTCGTCGATCTCGAGCGTACTGTGGGCGATGGTCCTCGCATCGGGCGGCAGTGCAGGCTTGTCCGCATCGTCCTTCGCATGCGCTTCCGGGGCAAGCTGGCTGCGCTCCCGCGCCGCATCCACAGCGATCGAAAGCAGCAGGTCGCCGCGCTCCTGCTCGCGCCAGCGGATCACATCCTTCCACTCCGCCTTGTTGGCGTCTTCCTGATCCTTCGAGAGCGGTTCCGTCGCGGAGAACAGAACGCTCGCGCCATCGGCCGACCACGCAAGGGCGTGCGCATCCAGCTTGCCGGTATAGAGGGGAAAGGCCTCGCCGCCGTTCAGCGGAAGAATCCATACGCGGCTCGGCTCATCATCCTTACCCGCCGCATCATCGCTCTCGGCAGCCACAATTGGCCGATCCGACAGGAACGCCACGTAGCGGCCATCGGGCGACCACAAAGGCGAGGAGTCATGCCCGGAGTGCGTCAGCGACGTCAGCTTACCGGTCGCCTTCGACCACAGCCAGAGATCCTCGCGAAAGCGATTATGCTGCCAGTCCGGCACGCCCGTCGCGATCACCGCCGCACTGCCGTCCGGAGCGATCCGCGCATCGCGAATCTCCGTCGCATTCATGAATTCGTCCAGCGATATGGGGGCCTGGGCTCGAGCGACAAGCGGCAGAGACACCAGGGGCAGCAGCGAAAGCAGGCGAATGCTCTTCATGGCGGAATGGAAACACTATAAATGCACGATGAAAATTCGCAGTTTGTTAGAGTGCAATCACCCCCGTGTATAGGAAGCCAGGCGCGGCGGACACAATCGACGGAGAAAAGATCGAATGGCAGGCAGCAGAACGTATTTAAGGGGCCAGACCTGGCGGCGAGCCATTCCCGCGGCTGTTCTTTTTGGATCACTCGCGGTCACCGCGCCCATGCACGCACAGGCGCCCACGCAGCTCGACGCCGGAACGCGCCAGCTCGCGCACGACATCTTCCAGCAGCTCATCGAGATCAACACCACCGACTCGGTCGGCAACGTGACCACCGCCGCAAAGGCCATGCAGCAGCGGCTTCTCGACGCGGGCTTCTCCAGCAGCGACATGTTTCTCGGTGGCCCCAACGACCGCAAGGAGAACCTCGTCCTTCGCTACCACGGCTCCGGTAAAAAGAAGCCCATCCTCTTCATCGGGCACCTCGACGTCGTCGAAGCCAAGCGCAGCGACTGGACCACCGATCCCTTCCAGTTCGTCGAGAAGGATGGCTTCTACTACGGGCGCGGCACGCAGGACATGAAGGAGAGCGACGCCATCCTCGTCACCACCCTCATCCGCCTCAAGAAGGCCGGATACGTGCCGGATCGCGACCTCATCCTCGCGCTCACCGCCGATGAAGAAGGCGGGAAATCGAATGGCGTCGACTGGCTGATCAAGAACCATCGCGACCTGATAGACGCGGAGTACGTGCTCAATCCCGACGGCGGCGGCACGGACCTCGACCACGGCAAGCCGGTCTCGGTGGACATCGACGCCACGGAGAAACTCTACGGCGACTACCAGCTCACCGTGACGAATCCAGGTGGCCACAGCTCATTGCCGCTGCCCGATAACGCGATCTACCATCTCGCCGATGCGCTCAATAATTTGCAACATTATTCGTTCCCTTTTGAGCTGAACGCCGTCACGCGTGCCTACTTTCTGAAGCTGAGCACACTCGAACAGGGGCAGAAAGCCGCCGATCTCAAGGTCATGCTGGCAACGCCGCCCGACACTGCAGCCATCGCCCGCCTCTCCACCGGCAGCGCCGAGTGGAACTCGATGATGCACACCACCTGCGTCGCGACGCGTCTCCAGGCCGGCCATGCCAACAACGCCCTGCCGCAGCTGGCGCAGGCCATCGTCAACTGCCGCATCCTGCCCGGCTACACGCTCGAAGACATCCGCCAGCAGCTCATCCACATCTTCAATGACCCGAAGGTGACCGTCCGCTATATGGACGACGCAGGCAACACTTACGATGTCGCGCCGAACCGCAAGCAACTGCCTCCCGCCGCAGTCAACTATGAGGTCCTGTCGTCGATGGAGAAGCTCTCGGCCACATTCTGGCCGGGAGCGCCGGTAATCCCGACGATGGCTACCGGGGCTTCGGATGGCGTTTACACCATGGCCGCCGGTATGCCCACCTATGCGGTCTCCGGCATCGCACTAGAGACCAACGATGTCCGCGCGCACGGTCAGGATGAACGTCTACCCGTCGAAGCCTACTATCGCGGTGTCGACTTCTACTTCCAGCTGGTCAAAATGCTCACCAGCGGTAAGTAGATCTGTCACCGTCACAGATACAGAAAGGCCGCTCCTGGCAAATAAGACCAGGACGGCCTCTTTCTATACGCCTCGCCGCAGGATCATGTGCGTGGCGTTCTCTCCTTGCACCGCTTCCGCATGGGCAAAGCCGAGCTTCGGCAGATCGAGTCCGTGAAAGAGGGGCTCTCCCTCGCCAAGCAGCATCGGCGCCAGCACAAGATGAAGTTCGTCGATCGCCCCTGCCTGCAGATAGGCACGCACCGTCGAAACGCCGCCACCGATGCGAACATCCTTCTCGCCCGCGGCGTCTTTCGCCAGCGCCAGCGCCGCATCAGGCCCATCGGTCACGAAGTGGAACGTGGTGCCGCCCTTCATCTCCAGCGGCGGACGCGCGTGGTGCGTCAGCACGAACACCGGCACATGATATGGCGGCTCCTCGCCCCACCAGCCATTCCATGCCTCTGCCCCCCACGACTCCCACGGACCGCGCACCGGTCCGAACATATTGCGGCCCAGGATCCATGCGCCTACGTTCTCGAACGATCGCTCGGCAAAGCCGTTGTCGATGCCCGTCGAGCCGCTCGCTTGCCCCTCGGCAGAGGCATGCATCTTCTGGAATGTGGCGGTCTCGAAAAACCAGCGCATCAGCTCGAGTCCGCGTACGCCGAGCGGGTTACTCAGATCCTGCCCAGGCCCTGCGCCAAATCCATCGAGTGACACTGCAAATGCTGCGACTCGGACCTTGCCCATGACGCCTCCGCGGGCGATTGTAGCCGCTGCGGAGGCGCGTGACAGGCGTTATTTGCCCGTGTAGTTCTTGAAGAGCTCCGGGAATTGCTCCTTCAGCGCCTCAATCCTCGGACGATCGCAGACCTGGATATAAGGATTGTCGGGATTATGCAGCGCGTAGTCCTGGTGATACGCCTCGGCATCGTAGAACGCCTTCAACGGAACCACCTGCGTCACGATCTTCGCCGGAAACACATGCGCCGCGTCGAGCTGCGCGATGTATGCATTCGCCAGCCGATGCTGATCCTCGTTTCCATAAAAAATCACGGAGCGATACGAGGTGCCCACGTCCGGCCCCTGCCGGTTAAGCTGCGTCGGATCGTGCGCCACCGAGAAGAAAATCCGCAGCAGCTGGCCGTAGGTAATCTTCGATGGGTCGTAGACGACCTTCACCGATTCGGCATGACCGGTCGTCTCCGACGAGACCTGGTCGTAGGTGGCCGTAGCCGCCGAACCACCCGAGTATCCCACCGTGGTGTCGAGCACGCCCTTTACCCGCTCGAAGACCGACTGCGTGCCCCAGAAGCACCCGCCTGCGAAGACCGCAGTGGCTCGTCCGCCGTGCGAAGCAAGACTTACATCACCCTGGATGGGCGGAATGGACGGATGCGTGGCCGCGCCGGCACACCCGGCGAACAGCAGAACCGCAAAGAGTGGCAGAACCCGAAACGATCTCATGGAATACCTCTGCACCATAGGACGCAGGGCAGCGCTTCCGGTTACAAAATCAGGAACCACCGAGAGCGCTCCCATTGTCTCCCTCTGTGTAATTTCCTCCAAACGGCATAATTTCGCACTAATATCGGACTGTAACGGTCTTAATCCCATTGCAACAGCCTCTATATACGACTAAACTAGTCGTATTCCCCTTGGAGGTTGTTTGTGCACGTCTTTGCTGGCCTGCTGCTGTTTCTCTCTCTCGCTGAATCCCCTGCTCCCGCTCCACAGCATGCCGTGCTGCAAGGCGTAGTTACTGACACTTCGGGTGCCGCGATCCCTAACGCGGACGTCTCGCTCGAGACCCCAAAGGGCCTCGTCATCGCCTCGACCCATAGCGATGCCGCCGGCCACTATCGTCTGGAAATCGACGGCGAACTCGAGGCCGGCTATCGCGAGCGCGTGAGCGCGCCCGGCTTTCACACGACGGTCGAGGAGAACCTCTCGCTGCCCGACGGCGCAACCCGGAATAACGATGTCCACCTGACCGTCGGCTCAACCTCGCAGACGGTGAACGTCACCGCTTCCGAAACCACGGGCAACGGCGAAATCGCCACCGTGGCTCAGGCCGGCATCCTCGGCACCATCAGTGAAAGCGATTTGCCTTTCTCAGCGTCGAGCTACACCTCGCAGGCGGTGCTCGACCAGCAGGCGCAGACCGCATCCGACATTCTTGCCAATGAAGTCGGCATCCAGGAGGGCAACGGCCGCTACTCCGAGGACCAGTACATGTCCCTGCGCGGCTTCGCGCTGAATCCAGGTGAGGCCCTGCTGAACGGCATGCCCGGACTGGTGGACAGCCGCAGCCCGAATATCGAGAACATCGAGCGGATTGAAATCTTCAAGGGACCGACCTCGTTCCTGAACGGTGCGAGCGCCTATGGCGCGCCCGGCGGCACCGTCAACTTCGTGACCAAACGCGCCGGCGACGTGCCCTACTATCGTGCCGACGGCGGCTTCTCCTCGAGCAGCGAGGCGGAGGGCCATGTCGACCTCGGCCGCCGGTTCCTGCCGCAGAACGCATTGGGTGTGCGCTTCACCATGGGTGGACGCATGGGCGATACGCCGGTCGATAACCAGGAAGAGAATGTAGCCGCCGCAGGACTCGGCGTTGATTACCGCGGGCAGAAATTCCATGGCAGCGTGGATGTGAGCGACCAGGTGCGCAGCATGCTGGCCGCGCGCGACGTCATCTATGTGGACCCCGGCTTTGCCATCCCCAAGGCTCCGAATGTGAAGACCAACATCTTCGACCACTCGAGCAGCTACGTGGGGCGTGAACAGCTGGTGCTGGCGCAGGGCGACTACGAGCTCACACCCAGCCTCGATGTCTACGGCACCTACGGCTTCGGCCATGAACTGGAAACGGCCGTGGGTCCGGGCTACGCCTGGCTTACCGATGCGCAGGGAGACGTAGGCCTGGAAGATCTGCCGTACCTCTACGACTACCACAACTACGTGGCGCGCGCGGGCGTGCGGGACAACGTGCAGACCGGCCCCATCCACAACGACATTACCCTCGCCGGCGACTACCTGCAGTTCATGTCGGGCTTTTTCTACGAGTATGACGCCGTGTATAGCAGCAACATGTATCACCCCATTGCTATCGCGCCGCTGGAGGATCCGCTCATCGGGGATATCAAGAGCGTTCCGGACACCAACCTCAACCGCAACTCGAGCGTGGCTCTGGCCGATGTGGCCACAGCGTTTCACGGCAAGCTCGTCGTCATCGGCGGCGTGCGCGGACAGTGGATCGGCACCAAGGAATACGGCACCGTGAGCCGCGGGAACAACAACAGCGCCGACTTTACCGCCTGCACCAGCCAGTGCAGCTACAACCAGGGCATCGCCAGCCCGTCGGTGGCAGCAATGTATCACCTGCCCAAGGGCTTCTCGATCTACGGCAACTACATCCAGGATCTGCAGGCAGTGACCCCAACGGCGGGTGCCACCAACCAGAACGAGGTCTTTGCCCCGGCGAAAACCAACCAGAAGGAAGCGGGCGTGAAGTATGAGCATGGCACGCTCCAGGCGACGCTGGCTCTCTACCAGATCGCTGAACCGGATGGCGTCGAGAACCCGACCACGCTGGTCTTCGCCGTCACCGGCGAGCAGCGCAACCGCGGCCTTGAGTTCACCCTCGGCGGCAACATCGCACCCGGCCTGCGGGTGAATGGCGGCGTCAGCTTCCTCGATGCCCGCCAGATCAATACCGGCGACAGCACGACCGATGGCAAGCGTGCCGAGGGCGTCCCGGCGACCGAAAGCACCGTGAACTTCGAGTGGACGGTGCCGTACATGAAGAAGGCCCTCAACCTCGATGCTCGCGTCACCGACTCGTCGAGCCAGTGGGTAGATACCGCCGAAACGCAGAGCATTCCCTCCTGGGCGCGTCTCGACGTTGGCGGCCGCTACGACCTCAAGTGGAAGTGGGACGAGACGATTCGTGTGAACATCGACAATGTGACCGGGGCAAATTACTACGAATCCGGCCTGCTCGGTCTTGCCTTCACCGGACCGCGCACCGTGCGCGTCTCCGCCGGCGTGCACTTCTAACCAGGACAGAACCAAGACAGCAGAGCCCGGCCATGAAGAGCTTCGTCAGCGATCTCATCCATCACCCGCGCAGGTTATTCCTGCGCCGGGCCCTGTTTCAGATCCATCTCTGGTTGGGCGTTCTGCTCTCGCTCTATCTCGTTCTTATCTCGCTCTCGGGTGCGCTCATGGTCTACCACGATGCGCTCACCCGGAGCACACTTCCCTCCGGCCTCGCACCCTACGACTCCGCGCACACTGCATCGGTCCCCGCGGTGATGGCCGCGGCTCAGGCGGCCTTCCCGGGCACGGTCGTCACCTACCTGAGCATGCCGACCGCACGACTGCCCGTCTTTCAGCTCAACCTCCACGACAGCGCGAAGAGCAAGGAGTTCCAGGCCATCGCTGATCCGCAGACCGGCAAGCCAACCCTGCTGCCGCGCAGCTGGGTCGATGTGATCTACGACTTCCACGTCAATCTTTTGATGGGGGACGCGCACGGCGTGCAGTGGAATGGCGTCGGAGCAGCAGGGCTGCTGGTGCTTGCCATGAGCGGCATTCTGCTCTGGTGGCGTGGTATCCGGAGCTGGTGGCGCGCGCTCGGCATCTCGCTGCGCCATAGCTGGAGGCGCGTCAACTACGATCTGCACCACGCCCTCGGTCTCTGGACCGTCCTGATCGTCTCCTGGTGGGCGCTCTCCGGCGTCTACTTCGCGTGGGATGAACCCTTCGCCAAGGCCGTCGGTGTCGTCTCACCTTTGGCAGGGATGCAGGAACCCAGCCCGCGCACGCCTCCGCATGCAGACCGCCTTGCCACGTTGCAGGAGATTCTCGACACGGCGCACAAAGCTTCGCCGCAGGGCAGGCTGAGCACGATCTCCAACCCCAGCCTCGCTCCCGATGGCAACGACGTCTACGCGTACATGTACCTGGGGTCGCCCGAAGACTTCGGGCACATGGATATCGTCCGGCTCGATGCGAAGTCCGGCGCAATCGTGAGCCTCTGGCACTATGGCCGGAACCGCAGCCTTGGCGACTGGTTTCTGTGGGCGATGCAGCCCCTGCACTTCGGCACGCTATGGGGACCATGGTTCCGCATGCTGTGGTGCGCCTTCGGCGTAGCGCTCGCCGTGCTCACCATCTCAGGACTGCTAATGTACTGGAACCGCTACCTGCGGTTTCGCTGGAGAGACCTCACCGCCGCGAGGGCGTGAGGTCTCATCGGATCCAGCCTTTACTTCGAGCTGCGCCACTTCCAGGCCACGTAGGCGAGGTAGGCCAGCTGCACGCCCCAGGTCACGATATAGGCTGCGACCAGGTGCCGGTGAAACATTGCGTCCATCTCGCTCATGCGGCCTCCAGAGCGGCCACCGCCGCCGACTCGGCATTTCTCTGCGCGCGGACTTCAGCGGCGTAGCGCAGGCTCACCAGCAGGAACCCCCACATGACCCAGCCTGCCAGGTTCCAGAAGAAGGCAGGCAGCATGCTGGCGTCGAGCCCCGTGTTCGGACCGCCAAAAAATACCGGCGACGGATGCTGCGTCCGGAACCAGCGCGTCGTCATATACACGATCGGCACGTCGGCATAGCCGAAAATCGCCAGCACCGCAGCCAGGGTCCGCATCTCCGGCCCCGTGGCGAAGCGCCGCAGCAGCAGGTAGGCGACGTAAATCAGCCACAGGATAAGGGTTGTCGTCAGCCGCGCATCCCAGGTCCACCAGATGCCCCAGGCCGCCTTGCCCCAGATCGACCCGGTCGCCATGCCGATCAGGCAATAAACCACGCCCATCTCCGCCGAAGCCAGCGCCAGCGCATCCGTCTTGAGCGCGAAGGCCCGGTTGCGATGCCGTACGGCCAGGTAGAGAATGGAGCACAACAGATTGATAGCGAAGAAGATAGCCATGCCGCACCACGTAGGTACGTGGTAGTAGAGGATGCGCGACAGATCCCCCTGATCATGGTCGGCAGGAACGACGAACAGCGCTTCCCGAAAACCATTGGCTAATACTGCCAGCGTGGCCACAGCCAACATCCAGCGAAACCACTTCATCTTTGTCCTCGCTTGATTGCTATAAAAAGTTTACCGGAACGGCTCAAAGTGCTTGCGGTCCTGCAAAAAATCTGATTATGGCCCTTTTCAACTCTTCCCTCAAAGGAGTAGAACCTCTGGCCATGGCATGGATGACTCTCATCATCGGCGGCATTATTCTCCTGGCCGGCACTCTCGGTCAGGTCGTGATCCTGCGGCGCAAAGAAGCCGGACACCCTCAGGATCGACAGGCACGGACGCTGGCAGTAACCATCGGCTCCGCGGTTGTCGGACTGTGGCTGGTTGCTTTCTCCGCAGCGCAGCTCTTACACCTCCATCACACGGGACACTGGTAAAGAAAGCGCGTAACCCCTTCATCCGGAAAGGAGAGTAGCGGCAGGAACATCCACCGGCACTCATACTCGCACCCTCTCTCGCAGTCGCCTCTGGCCTGCCGCGCGCTCTTGAGCCCGCTCGCAGCAAACAAAACGGAAACCTCCATCCCTGCCCTGGCCTGCCTCAGTCCTCTGCCTGCAGGATCGTCTCGAACAGCATCACGCTCAGCAGCGTAAAGATGATGTCGTAGCCGAAGAGAATCTTGATCCACAGCGACGGATCCGACTCCCCACTCAAAATCGAACTGATCGCCTGCACCATGGCCAGCAGCGCCGGCAGAAAGATCGGAAACAGGATCAGCGGCAGCAGCAGCTCGCGATTGCGCGCGCGGATCGACAGCGCCGCGAAAAACGTGCCATTCACCAGGATCGCCCACGTCCCCAGCGGCACCGCCAGCAGCAGCACCCACACCTGCCCCAGCGCATGCAGGTTGTAGAAAATCACGAACAACGGCGCCAGCACCGCTTCCACCACCGAGACAAACAGGAAGTTCGCCACCACCTTGCCCAGGAACAGCGACCCCGATGGAGCCGGAGCCATCCGATGCGCCTCGAGCACGTTGTGCCGCAACTCTCGCGCCCAGGTCTGGTTCAGCGCGCTGACCGCCGCAAACAGAATCGCCACGCACAACACCGGAGAAGCGATCTGCCGTGCGAAGGACCGCGTCGGATCAAAGGCCAGCGAGAAAATCACCACCACCAGCAGCGCGAAGAACAGCATGGAGTTGATCGCATCGCGCGAGCGCCACTCCAGCCGCAGGTCTTTCCGTAAATGGACGAGGAAATAGGGTTGCGTCACGTCCAGCTCTCCCCATGTCTCTGGTTCGCTGGCGGCTGATCCTTCGTAATGCCGGCGATCTCCGCGCCCAGTGCGCGTGCATTCGCTGCACGCAGATAGTCTTCCGGCGAGAGCAGCATCTGCACGCCACGCGTCCCGGCCGAAACCGAGATCACGTCGAAGAGCTCCAGCGTCTCGTCCACGTAGGCCGTGTAATCCTTGCGCGCTCCGAAGATCGTTACCCCGCCGCGCACGTAGCCGGTAAGCGGCTCCACGTCCTTGAGCGATGCCATCTCCGCCTTGCGCGCCCCCGCGGCACGGGCAAGCTTCTTGAAGTCCAGCTCTTCATTGCCCGGAACCACCGCAAACACGTACTCGCGGTCGCCAGTCGCGCACAGCAGCGTTTTGAAGACCTGCTCCGGCGGAAGGCCGATCTTCTCCGCGACCACGATGGCGGAGAACTCCTCCGGCGTCACGTGATATTCGCGCAGCTCGTACGGAATCTTCAGGGAATCGAGAAAGCGCGCCGCGTTGGTCTTCATATCTGTAGTTCTCTTTCGCGTTGATTGGCCGCGCCCCTTGCCGGACCATCCATCAATGACTCCACCCGCCCGGCCTGCAATGTCAGCAGATAATCGGCAATCGGCTCGGCCAGCTCGCGCTGATGCGTTGTCAGAATGATGGTCTTGCCTTCGGCGCGCAGCCCTGCCACCAGCGCCAGCATCTGCTGCGCGCTCGCCGCGTCCATGTTGGAAAAGGGCTCATCCAGCAACAGCAGTTCGGGACGGGACAGCAGCACGCGGGCCAGCGATGCCCGCTGCCGCATTCCCTGCGAATACTGTCCTACCGGACGCGCCAGCACAGGGTCGAGTCCCACCGCGCGCATCGCCCCTTCCGGCGTAAGACACGGCTGGCCCCGATAGAGGCTGGCGAAATACTGCAGGTTCTCGAGCGCCGTCAGCTCTTCGTAGAGCATCGGCGCGTGACTCATATAGCCGATCGACTGCCGCACCTCGACCGGCGGCTGCGACGCCGCGCCGCGCTCGATGCGGACTGCGCCGTAAGTCGGACGCAGCAGTCCGGCCACCATGCGCAACAGCGTCGACTTCCCTGCACCGTTCTCTCCCAGCAGCACGTAGCAACAGCCCGGCTCAAACCGGAGAGAGACTTTGCGCAGTGCGGCGAAGCTGCCGTAAACCTTCGAAACCTCTTTAAGCTCAACCGCGCAGGACATGCTCTACGGAGTATACCGACCGGGACACGGGATCGAATGTGACGACCGTCTCAGTTGTGACCACCCAATTCGGGCGGCACATACCGGGAGAGCCGTAGCCGTTCGTGCTCCCGCTCCAGCGATTTTCCCCGCACCTGCAGCAGGTGCCGCAGCGAGAACTCGCCACAGCTCAGGCCCGTTTTGCGGTCCACAACCGGGATCGTCTCCAGCCCCTCCGTCGCCATCACTGCCATGGCTGCGCGGGTTGTCGAGTCGGAATAGGTGAAGGTCGCCGACGCAGGGATCTCGACCGGCGCTCCCTGAAGAGGCGACATGACCTCGCGCACCAGCACCAGCTCCAGCGGGTCCACACCGTATTCGCGCGTCAGGTGCGTTCCGCGCCGGCCCAGCTTCTCCGTCAGGATGGAACGCGGCATGATCAGCGCCGTCACCAGGTAGGACGCAATGCAGGCAACCGCCAGCGGCAGCAGCGCCGGCAGACAGTGCGTCACCTCCAGGCTGAAGAGGATGGCGGTAAGAGGAACGCCGAGCGCTCCCGCCAGCATCGCCCCCATGCCGATCAGCGCCCAAAGGGCCTCCGCCTCGGTCGAAGTATGCGCAAGGTGCGCGGCCAGCGCGCCGATCGCGCCGCCGATCATGAGCAGCGGCGCGAGTACGCCGCCCGAGGTGCCGGAACCCAGCGAGACCGCCCACATCAGCGACTTCGCCAGCAGGACGCCGACAATCAGGCCGACCGCCGCATTTCCGTGGAGAAGCTCCGCGATGTTGTCGTATCCCACGCCCAGGCCGCGCGGAAAGAAGAGTCCACCGACGCCGATACCGATACCGCCGATGGCCGGCCACCACATCCAGTGCAGGTGCAGGTGCTCAAAAAGGTCTTCAATCGAATACATCAGGCGGCTCATCACCGCGGCGACAAGCCCCACGAAGGCGCCCAGAAGAACCGCGCCAATGACAAACGAAGCATGCGGGGTACCCTCGGAGGGCATATCGAAGAGGGGCCCCGAGCCAAGCCAGTGCGTACGAAGCAACGCTGCGGTCGTGCTGGCCATCGCCACGGGAACCAGGCTGCGCGGACGCCACTCGAAGAGCAGCAGCTCCACGGCGAGAAGAATCGCCGCAACCGGCGTGGCGAAGACTGCCGACATTCCGGCAGCTGCTCCCGCCACCAGCAGCGTGGTCCGCTCGTTATCGGTCACATGCATCCACTGCCCGATCAGCGAGCCCGCCGCGCCGCCCGTCATGATAATCGGCCCCTCGGCGCCGAACGGTCCGCCCGATCCGATCGCAATCGCTGCCGAAATCGGTTTGAGCAGCGCGATCTTCGGGGCAACCCTGGCGCGATGGAGCAGGATCGCCTCAATCGCCTCCGGGATGCCGTGGCCGCGAATCTTGTCGGAGCCAAAGCGCGCCATCACGCCCACAAGAAGGCCGCCAATCACCGGGACAATTACCATCCAGTGCCCGAGTGGGCTCCCGGCCGGCGATACCGGCGCGATGCTGAAGCGGTGGTAGTAAAACAGGTTGGTCGAAAAGGCGATGCAGCGCAGCAGAAAGACCGCGAGCAGCGTGGCGATCGCGCCGATGCCAATGGCGACTCCGGACAGCAGCCATACCCGCTTGTCCACCGTGAAATCCCGAAGGATGGAGGGCTCGGCCTTCACAGGCGGCCTCTTCTATCTGTGCAGTCCATGAATATTAGTCCTTTTCTTCTTACGGCTTCGCCTCGCTGATGCGCGTCAACGCCTGGATCAGGCCCGGCGCCAGTTCCCGCAACTGCTGCGCATGCGCGTCCGAGAGCGCACGAAGAGCACGCTGCCCCTGCGCAGTCAGCTCCAGCAGCACACACCGCCGGTCGGCAGGATCATGCATCCTCCGCACCAATCCCGCGGCTTCGCTACGGTTGCTGAGCTCGACCACGCTGTGGTGACGAAGTCCCATCACCTCGGCGACATAGCCGATCGTGACCGGCGTACCCTCCGGCGCACCCGCAATCTGGAGCAGGAGCTGATGCTGCTGCGGCTGAATCCCGGCAGAAAGCGCGGCCTGTTCGCTGAACTGGAGAAATCGCCGGATTTCCTGGCGAAACTTGGCCAGAAGCTGAATTTCGCTGTGCGTGTCTGTCATCGGGTTCTCAATATTTATATCGTATCACGATATGTCAAACGAGGCAGCGAAAGACAAAACAGCCCCGGGAAATCCCGGGGCTGCGTATGAAACCAGGTAAGAAAAGTATTCAGCGCGTGGCTGGCATCACCACAGATGCGGTGTTCGCAGCGGGAGCCGGGGCTGCTCCGGGCTTGGCGCCCTGCGCGGGAGCGTACTTCGACGCGCACTTCGCCTGCAGCTGGGTGGCGTGAAAGACGCCATCGCGGCCGTAGGTGCCGATGGCCAGGGCCTGCGAATCGTCCTTGAAGGTATCCGGCGGCGGCTCCTCGCCCTCATACGACACGCGAAGCTGGTTCGCATTTTCCACCAGCGTGAAATCTGCATTCGGACCGTTATGCACGATCGAGCCTGGCAGGACATTGCCCGCCACGCGCAGGTTCCGCGTGTAGGCCTTGCCGCCCATGGCATGCAGTTCCTGGATGGTGACGTAATAACTCTTGGTGGCGCTTGCGCCGCTCACGGCGAGCCACGCAACGACGCCGAGAATAATTACCACGGCGGCGCCGATCTTCATCTGCGGTTTTGTCAGGGCCATCTCTCTGCTTGCTCCACTCCTCCGACACTTCCAAGTGTACGCCCCGGGTTTCACGCGCGCTGGCGATTTATAATCGCGGGAAGCATTGCCTGAAGTCATGGTGCCGGCAGACGCGCCACACTCGAGCCGAAAAAAGCGGCCCTCCGAGCGCACCAGCCATCTTTATTAGTTACCAGTCTTCCGCAGCGCGTCCGGCAAGCGATGACCCAACGATCCTGCTCCCAGAGGTGATAATGACGACCAACGGCCATACCCAGAACGACACTCTCGAAATCCTCAAGCCTCGCGCCGAATGGATCGTGAAACGCAAGGAAGAAGCTGCGCGCACCGGCGACACCAATATGTCGCAGATGCACTTCGCCCGCCTCGGCAAGATCACCGAGGAGATGGCCTACGTTGCGAAGCGCGAGAACATCTCCGCCGAGCTCATCCGCTCGGAGATCGCCAAGGGCACCCTCATCATCCCCGCGAACATCAACCATCCCGAGCTCGAGCCCATGGGCATCGGCGTGGCCACCAAGTGCAAGGTCAACGCCAACATCGGCAACTCGGCCATCACCTCGAACATCGACGAGGAGCTGCGCAAGCTGCACACCGCCGTCCAGTTCGGCGCGGATACGGTCATGGACCTCTCCACCGGCGGCAGCATCCCCGAGATTCGCGACGCCATCCTCCGCCACTCGCCCGTGCCCATCGGCACCGTGCCGCTCTATGAGGCACTGGGCCGCGTGAAGAAGGTCGAAGACCTCAACATCGATCTCTACCTCGAAGTCATCGAGGAGCAGGCGCAGCAGGGTGTGGACTACTTCACCATCCACGCCGGCGTACTGATCCAGTACGTGCCGCTGGTGGCCAACCGCATCACCGGCATCGTCAGCCGTGGCGGCGCCATCATGGCGCAGTGGATGACCGCGCACCACAAGCAGAACTTCCTCTACGAAAACTTCGACCGCATCACCAAGATCATGGCCAAGTACGACGTCAGCTACTCGCTCGGCGACGGCCTGCGCCCTGGCTCGGTTGCGGACGCCAGCGACGAAGCGCAGTTCTCCGAGCTCAAGACCCTGGGCGAGCTGACCCGCCAGGCCTGGAAGGATGATGTGCAGGTGATGATCGAAGGCCCCGGCCACGTGCCGATGGACAAGATCAAGGAGCAGGTCGATAAGGAAGTCGAACTCTGCGACGGCGCACCGTTCTACGTGCTCGGACCGCTGGTCACCGACATCGCCCCCGGCTACGACCACATCACCTCGGCCATCGGCGCAGCCATGATCGGCTGGCACGGCGCGGCTATGCTCTGCTACGTCACGCCGAAGGAGCACCTCGGTCTGCCGAACGAGAAGGACGTGAAGGACGGCATGATCGCCTACAAGATCGCCGCCCACGCTGCCGACATCGCCCGTCATCGCCCCGGCGCGCAGGATCGCGACGACGCCATCAGCTATGCCCGCTACACCTTTGACTGGGAGAAGCAGTTCGCCCTCTCGCTCGATCCGGAGACGGCGCGCTCGATGCACGACGAGACCCTCCCCGACGACTACTACAAGGAGACCGCCTTCTGCTCCATGTGCGGACCGAAGTTCTGCTCCATGAACTGGTCTGCCAAGGTGGACGAGTTCAACAAGAGCGTCCATGGCCTCGAGAAGAAGGATCTCAGCCAGCTGGTCGTTCTGCAGGCACAGCAGCTCGCGACCAAGAGCTAGGGCTCATACGTCTCGAAAATAATCGCATGCCCGGGCTTCCTCGCCCGGGCATGTGCTTTTTCCGGCCGAAATGGGCATTTCTGCTCGAAAATCCACGGTAATCCTGCAACCCGAGCACCATGAGGCGTATCTCAATGCGGGTATAGCGCCAAGCATAAGGAGTTTCATCATGAATGCAGTCAAGTTCTGGGCAGTGTTTACTGTGGGAGTTGCCGCCGGTGCGGCGGTTGCCCTGATCTACGCCCCCCAGTCCGGGGAAAAGACTCGGCGCCAGCTCAAGCGCAGCTTCGAGGATGCGACCGATTACCTCAAGGACGCCGCCGACAACATCAGCGACCACGCCGAGAAGTATGTGAAAAAGGGCAAGGACCTGATTGACGATGCGGTGGATTCCGCCTCGAACGCCGTGACCGCGGCCAAGAAGGTCGTCCAGATCTAAAACCCGCCAATCCCCTCCCCGAAACAGAAACGCCAGATCCTCGCAGAGAATCTGGCGTTTTGCCGTTTGGAGGCAGCAGGAGTTCGCCTGCGGCTGAAAATGTCTAAATTGCTAGACCTGGCTTGCCGGAGCCTCGGCGTTCAGGTTGACCTTGGCCACGCGCGCTGCGGCCACCGACTGCGAGTGGACGCGGAAGATAGTAAAGGCCAGCCAGCAGACCCCATACGCTGCCAGAACCCCCAGCGCCAACGACGCGGCACTGGCGCACACAAGCATTAGGGTATTCATTGCATCCTGCATCATGACTTCCGACTCTGCCTTCCGTTCTGCTGATCCAAATTTTCCGGCCCGCCTTCAGGCAGAACCACGGGAACAGGCTTCGCGCTTTGCTTCAGCTTTGCGAGCCATACCCTTACGATGACAATTGTGGCAGAGGAAGCGTGCCGGGTCGTGAGAAATTGACCCAACTTTCTGTTGCCGAATAAGATACCGGAAGGGGATCTGAGGCCATCTTCAAGCTTCCTATGAAGTTTTGCAATGTCTTGAGCTGCCCTCCGCCGCTCGTCGACGAAATTTCATAATGCCGGACCCCGACCTATCCATGTCCATTACACACATCACGGTGCGCGGAGCGCGGCAGCATAACCTTCGCGACATCAGCGTACAGATTCCCCGCAACACGCTTACCGTCGTCACCGGTCTCTCCGGCTCCGGCAAGTCCTCGCTCGCGTTCGACACCATCTACGCCGAAGGCCAGCGCCGCTACGTGGAAACGCTGTCGGCTTATGCGCGCCAGTTTCTCGATCAGATCGAGCGGCCCGACGTCGATTCCATCGAAGGCCTGAGCCCGGCGATTTCGATCGAGCAGAAGACCACCAGCCGCAGCCCGCGATCCACCGTCGGCACCATCACCGAGATTTACGACTACCTGCGCCTGCTCTACGCATCGGTCGGCTCGCCGCACTGCCCGAACTGCGGCCAGGAGATCTCGCGTCAGTCCGCTGAGCAGATCGTCGAGCGCATCCTCGCGCTGGGCCAGGGCGAGCGCGTCACCATCTACGCGCCCATCGTGCGCGGCCGCAAGGGCGAGTTCAAAGACCTCCTCGACAAGATCGAACAGCAGGGATTTAAGGCTCGCATCGATGGAGAACTGCGCGATCTCTCCGAGCCCATTCAGCTTGAGAAGCGCAAGAACCACACCATCGAAGCCGCCGTCTACCGCACGATTTTGAAGCCTGGTATCGAGAAGTCCCTCGAAGCCTCGGTGGCGAAGGCCTTGCAGATGGCCAACGGCCTCGTGCTCGTGGCCACGCAGCATAGCGAGCAGCTCTACTCCTCGTCGATGGCCTGCCCCGACTGCGGCCTCGACATCCCCAAGCTCGAGCCGCGCAGCTTCTCCTTCAACTCCACCTATGGCGCATGCCCGGAGTGCCACGGCCTCGGCAACATCTACGACTTCGATCCCGCGAAGATCATCAACGACTGGTCGAAGCCGCTGCTCGACGGCGCACTCGGCCCCGGCTCGTCCTCGCAATACCTGCTGAAGCTCATCAAGCTCGCCGCGGACCGCTACAAGATCGACCTCAAGAAGCCTTTCGAGGAGCTGCCGCAGAAACAGCAGGACCTGCTGCTCTACGGGCCGCCAAAGTCGGAAGCCCCGCGCACCGGCTTCCACGGCATCCTCTCCTACCTGCGCGACTCGCTCGAGGAGTCGAAGTCCGACGCCTACCGCGAGTGGATGATGCAGTACATGTCAGCCTCGGTCTGCCCGGCCTGTAAGGGCCGCAGGCTGCGTCCGGAGTCGCTGGCCGTCAAGGTCAGCGGCCTTTCCATCGCTGACTTCACCGCCCTGCCGCTCAATCGCGCACTCGATGCCGCACGCGCCATCTCCTTTACCTCACGCGATGCCCTGATTGCGGAACGCCTGCGCCGTGAAGTCGTCGAACGCCTCGAATTCCTCACTGCCGTCGGCCTCAGCTATCTCGCGCTCGACCGCAACGCCGCCACACTCTCCGGCGGCGAAGGCCAGCGCATCCGTCTCGCCACGCAGATCGGCTCACGACTCCGCGGCGTGCTCTATGTGCTCGACGAGCCTTCGATCGGCCTGCATCAACGCGACAACCAGAAACTCATCGTAGCCCTCGAGTCGTTACGCGATCTCGGCAATACCGTCCTCGTCGTCGAGCATGACGAAGACACCATCCGCCGCGCCGACTATGTGCTCGACCTCGGCCCCGGCGCGGGCAAGCTCGGCGGCCATGTCGTCGCCGAGGGCACGCCGGCCGAAATCATGAACACGCCGGCCTCGCTTACCGGACGCTATCTCTCCGGCGAGACGACCATCCTCCATCGCGAAACGCCGCGTCCGCTTGTCGAGAAGTGGATCACCGTCGAAGGCGCGCGCAGCCACAACCTGCGCGACGTCACCGCGAAGTTCCCGCTCGGCGTCATGACCGTGATCACCGGCGTCTCCGGCTCCGGCAAGAGCACACTGGTCAACGACATCCTCTACCGCGCGCTGGCCAAGCAGCTCTACGGCTCGCGTGAGGAGCCCGGCGAACACAAGAAGGTCACCGGCTTTGAGAACATCGACAAGGCCATCCGCATCGACCAGTCGCCCATCGGACGCACCCCGCGCTCGAACCCCGCGACCTACACCGGCGTCTTCACCGCCATCCGCGACCTCTTCGCCATGCTGCCTGAGTCACGCGAGCGCGGCTACAAGGCAGGACGCTTCTCCTTCAACGTCGCCGGCGGCCGCTGCGAAGCCTGCCAGGGCGACGGACAGCGCCGTATCGAGATGAACTTCCTGCCCGATGTTTACGTGCAGTGCGAAGTCTGTAACGGTCGCCGTTACAATCAGGAAACCCTGGCCGTGAAGTTCAACGGCTACTCCATCGCGGACATCCTCGACCTCACCATCGAGGACGCGCTGCCCGTGCTCGCCGACATCCCGCAGGTCAAGGTCAAGCTGCAGACGCTGGTCGACGTCGGTCTCGGCTACATCCATCTCGGCCAGGCAGCAACCACGCTCTCGGGCGGCGAAGCACAGCGCATGAAGCTGGCCCGCGAGCTTTCCAAGCGGCAGACAGGCCGCACACTTTATCTGCTCGACGAGCCCACCACCGGCCTGCACTTCGATGACGTGCGCAAGCTCCTCGAGGTACTCCATCGCCTCACCGACCTCGGCAACACCATCATCATCATCGAGCACAATCTCGACGTGATCCGCAACGCGGACTGGATCGTCGATCTAGGACCCGAAGGCGGCGAAGGCGGCGGTACGATCGTCGCGGAAGGTACCCCCGAGCAGGTGGCACAGGCAGCAGGCTCGCACACCGGCGAGTTCCTCCGCCGCTACTACCAGGCCACCGGGACCGTTCTAAACGGAACAGAGCCGCTTCCCAAAGCAGCACCGAAGCGTAAACGCAGCACGAAGAAAGACTGGGTGCAATGACGCCGCCGCTCGAGGACGATCCGCAAGCGCACACAACGTGGGAACCAGGAAGCTGGGAGCCGGTCCAAAGCAGCTTCCCTGCTTCTTCGGTGCCCGACCCTCCGCTTGCGCCGGAATTCGTCCCCGAGCCGCCTGCATTCCTCACGGAGACGCACCGTCCGCGTCTCATCCCGCACCTCGGGCACACCGTGCTGTTCTTTGTCCTCGCCTTCATTGCGCTGCTCATCGGGCAAGGGCTCGGCCTCTTCCTGATCAAACAGTTCCACATCTTCGGTCATAAGACGTTGAATGAACTGGCTGCTGCCACGCAGGACGATCCCCGCATCAGCCTGCCGGTACAAGGCCTTTCCTATGCGCTCATCGCGCTCGTCGTCATCCCGGTCTTTTCCGTGCTCTGGCATGAGCCCTTCGGCGCGGGTATTCACTGGAACGCCTCGGTCGCTCGCCGCCGCTTTCTGTTTCTCGCGCTCGGCGGCCTGGCCTGCGGCTTCAGCATCGCCATCTTTGGCAACTTCCTCCCCATGCCGAAAGACCCGCCCATCATGCAGGACATGATGCACTCGCCGCTCGGTGCGTGGATGATGCTGATCTTCGGCGTCACCATCGCGCCGCTGCTCGAAGAGCTGGCCTTCCGCGGCTTCCTGCTTCCCGGATTGGTGAATGGTGTTCGCTGGCTCGAGCGCGAAGAACTCATCAGCACAACCGCGGCCCGTTTCATCGGCGTACCCGCCGCCGTGTTCGTCACCAGCCTTGGTTTTGCCTTCATGCACTCCGGGCAGGTCTCGCACGCCTGGGGACCGCTGGTTCTTATCGGCGGCGTCAGCATCGTGCTGTGCATCGTGCGCCTTACACTCGACTCACTCGCGGCTTCGGTCATCGTGCATGCGGCCTACAACTTCACGCTCTTCGCCGGCATGATTGCCGCCACCGGCGGCTTCCGCCACCTCGAAAAGCTGACGACGTAGAAGAGTTCTTCTGACAAGCGCGCTCTTTGTCGCTTCGTCTCTCGTCAGGAAACCCCGTCATCTCGACCGGAGCGAGACCTCCGTCGTCTCGCGGAGTGGAGAGGCCAGCGACCGGAACGATAGAGGTGCAGAACGATTGCCCTATCCCCGCCATTCGCGGCATACAATATTTCCTGATGACTACGAGCAACCGCGACGCCCTTCTGCACCTGCTTTCCCGCATTTCCTTCAAGCTGGGTGACTTCACCCTGTCCTCCGGCGCGAAGAGCGATTACTACATCGACTGCCGCATCACCACGCTGCATGCCGAAGGCGCTCGCCTCACCGGCCTCGCTCTGCTGGATCTCTTTCATCAGCACAAGCTGAAGCCCGCGGCCGTAGGCGGCCTCACCATGGGCGCTGACCCGGTCGTCTCTGCTGTCTCCACTGCCAGCGCGTGGCGCGCGGCCGAGCACCCGAACGGGCATCATGCCCTCGTGCATGGCTTTCTCGTCCGCAAGGCCGAGAAGGCGCACGGTACCGGCCGCCGCATCGAAGGCTTCTTCGAAGCAGGCGCGCCTGTCGTGATCGTCGATGACGTCTGCACCACCGGCGCATCCACGATCAATGCCATCGAAGCGGCGAAGCAGGCAGGCATGAAGGTGATCGGCGCGCTCTGTCTCGTCGAGCGCGAAGCCAAAGGCCGCGCCGCCGTGGAAGCCGCCTGCGAAGGTGCACCCTTCCTCAGCCTCTACACCGCGGACGATGTCCGCGCCGCGCACGTCGCCCAGCTGGCGATGTAGGCAGTTCGAAGCCGTCAGGTTTCAGCCAAAAAGAAAGCGGGGCGCCAAATGGCGCCCCGCTTTCTTTTCTCTCTCAACATGCTTCACAAGGCCCTACTGATTGCTGCTCCCTGCAGGCATCCTCAGGCTGCTTGTCTGTGCGGGAGCCGCAGGCTCCTGCCCCGTCATGTTCGAGAGAAGCTGAATGTCTACGCGACGATTCTTGGCTCGTCCCGCGGCTGTGGAGTTGGAGGCGACCTCCTTGTCCTTGCCGATACCAATGAGATAGAACTTGTGCGCCGGAACGTTGTATTTCGACGCTAAATATTGCACAACAGCCTGCGCACGGCGCTGGCTCAGGTCATAGTTGTAAGCGTCCGAACCCGTCGAGTCCGTTCCGCCCGTGACTTCGAGAATGTAGCTCTTCGTGCCCTGCAGCTGTCCGGCAAACTGGTCGAGCTGCTGCTTGTCCGCGCGCGTCAGCTCCGCCTTGTCGAAACCGAAGTTCACGGAGGCGATGGCTACCTGCTGGTACTTATCGAGATTCGCCACCACGCTGGCCAGCGAGTCCGCACGATTCACAGCTTCCTGGGCAGACTGCTGCGCCTGTCCCGCAGCCGTGTTCGCCGTCTGAGCCTGCTGGTTCGCCTGGTTCGCGGAGTTCTGTGCATTGGAGATACCGGCCTGCGCACGCTGGTCTACGTCCTGAATATTACGGTTGTTGCGCGCGGTCGCGTCATCCAGCTCATTCGTCTGTTGAACAATCGGAGTCGTCTGGCTGCGTACATAGTTCTTTGTGGTGCAGCCGGTCACCGTGAAGAGAGAAAGTGCTCCCAATGCAGTTACGCTGAAAAGACCTGGGATGTACTTGCCACGAGTCATCTGTCTCACTCCGTTCTCCGCGGCTCTTTGCTGCCGCGCGAGTTCTTATGCCGTCCTTGCCTTTGTGGCTAACTCCTGATGCCTCATGCATCAACGGCCACAGGCTGTCCGTCGTTGTAGTCAGATGCAAGGCGGGGGCCAAAATGGCGCTTATCGCTGTAACGCTTTTGTAATGTTCACGATAACGGAAACTCCTTCCAAAACACCCATAATTGCTTTGGGATTAAGCCTGTATTTTTTACCTGGTTTGAGCCCCGAACAGTGCCAAACCGGGAAGGTCTACACTGGAAGAGAAGGCGAATGGATCTCGAGCAGAAAATACGAACCCTCCCCGCGAAGCCCGGCGTGTATCTCTACAAAAACGCTGAGGATGAGGTCATCTACGTTGGCAAGGCCAAGAACCTCCGCTCACGGGTGCGCTCCTACCTGCTCGAAGCCTCGCAGGCCAACGCCAAAACTGGCTCGCTCATGCGCGAGGCCGTCGATGTCGACTACATCCTCGTCGATAACGAACGCGAAGCTCTGGCCCTTGAAAACAACCTCATCAAGCAGCGCAAGCCGCGCTTCAATATCCTGCTGCGCGATGACAAGACCTATCCGTACGTAAAGCTCACGCTCGCCGACCGCTACCCCAAGGTCTTCGTCACCCGCCGTCTGCGCAAGGATGGCGGCGCCTATTACGGCCCGTACTTTCCCGGCAACCTCGCCTACCGCATCGCCGAGCTCATTCACCGAAGCTTCCTGCTGCCCAGCTGCAAACTCGATCTGCGCCGTTACTACCCGCGTCCCTGCCTGCAGTACTACATCAAGCGCTGCCTCGGCCCCTGCGTCGAGGGCCTGACGACACCGGAGGCCTATCGTGAGTCCGTCCGCGACGCGCAGATGTTCCTCGAAGGCCGCGCCGACGATCTCGAAAAATCTCTTCAGCAGCGCATGGAAGAAGCCGCGATGGCCGAGCAGTTCGAACTGGCGGCGAAATACCGCGACCTGCTCATTACCATCAGCCAGCTCCACGAGAAGCAGCGCATCGCCACCGCGGAGAACGACGACGCCGATGTCTTCGGCTATCACTACGAGAACGGCATGCTCGCCGTGAACCTCTTCCACATGCGCGGCGGCAAGATCGTCGATCGCCGCGAGTTCTTCTGGGAGGATCTGCAGGAGCTGGAGCTTTTCGAAGCTGCCGTGGGCGAAGACGCCGCTGTGGGGGAAGACGAGGAACAGCCAGAGGCGCCGGCTGCCACCGCACCAACCGGCTTTCATGCCGGCGCCGTCTTTTCGGCGCTGCTCAAGCAGCTCTACATCGATCAGAACTACGTGCCGCGCACCGTCTATCTGCCGGTGGAATTCACCGATCGCCCCACGCTCGCGGCCCTGCTCACAGAGCACTCCGGCCATCGCGTCGATATTGCCGTGCCGGTGCGCGGAGAACGCCGCTCGCTCGTCGACCTCGCCGGGCAAAATGCCAAGCAGAGCTACGACCAGCGCTTCCGCGTCATGCAGCCAAGCGAGAAGGCCATCCAGGAATCGCTGCAGGACATCCTCATGCTGCCCGAACTGCCGCGCCGCATCGAGTGCTTCGACATCTCGCACATCCAGGGAGCGGAGACCGTCGCTTCCATGGTGGTGTGGGAGAACGGCGCCATGAAGAAGTCCGACTACCGCAAGTTCAAGATCAAGACCGTCGAAGGCGTCGACGATTTCGCCTCCATGCGCGAAGTGGTCACGCGCCGCTACAGCCGCGTGCAGGAGGAAGGCCAGCAGATGCCCAGCCTCATCCTCATCGACGGCGGCCTCGGCCAGTTGCACTCCGCCGCACAGGCGCTCGAAGAACTCGGCCTGACCACGCAGCCGCTCGCGTCGATCGCAAAACGCGAAGAGCTGATCTACCTCTACGGGCAGGAGGACGACCCCATCGTCCTCGAACGCCGCTCCCCCGTTCTGCACCTCATCCAGCGTGTCCGCGACGAGTCGCATCGCTTCGCCATCAACTACCATCGCAAGCGCCGCGAGATGCGCGACCGCGATTCCGAACTGCTCGGTATCCCCGGCGTAGGAGCACGCACGCGCACCCGCCTCATCGAGCACTTCGGCAGCCTGCGCAGCGTGCAGCAGGCCGACCTCGCCGCCCTTACCGCCGTCGTACCGCAGAAGACCGCCGAAGCTATCTACGCGCACTTCCACACCACGGAACTGGAAGCCACGCTGCCGATACTTGGCCAATAGCGCCCATAAAAGCCGTAAATAGACGCAGTCCTGGGAACCAGCCTCCCGCATTTCTGCGTATCTTGGCTGTGTGACGACTCAACCGCAACCCACAACCGTGCTTCAGACCTCGGCACTCCGCGCCATCCTCCCTCTGGCGCTCGCCTTCGCCGCGCTCAAGATCGCCATCCATATCACGACCAACGTGATGGCGCAGCACGCGGGCTACGGCATCTTTCGCGATGAGATGTACTACCTCATGTGCGGACGGCACCTGGCCTTCGGCTTTGTCGATCAGCCTCCGCTCGTTTCGCTGATGGCGCGGCTCACAGACGTGCTCTTCGGCTATCAGCACATGTGGTCGCTGCGCCTCTTTCCGGCGATCGCCGGAGGCGTGAAGGTCTTTCTTACCGGCATGCTCGTATGGGCCTTCGGCGGAGGCCGCCGCGCCGCCGCGCTCGCCATGCTCGGAGTCATCGCGGTTGCGGTCTATCTCGGCATCGACAGCTTCCTCTCGATGAACTGCCTCGATCCGGTCTTCTGGACAACCTGCTTCCTCGCACTCGTCCGTATCATCCGGATCGAGTCTTCAGGAACGTTAGGAGCAGACTCGCCCACATCGGTGCGCAACTGGTGGCTCCTGCTCGGGGTAAGCGCGGGCCTCGGCCTCGAGAATAAGGACTCCGAGGTCTTTTTCCTCGTTTGTGCCCTGGTGGCTCTGCTGCTCACACCGCCGCGCCGCATCCTCGCCAGCCGCTGGTTCGCTGCATCCGTCGGCCTCATTGTCCTGATCGCACTGCCGAATCTTCTCTGGCAGATCCACTATCACTTCCCCACGCTTGAATGGCTGCGCACCGTCTCAAAGAGCGACAAGGATGTCATCCTCTCCCCGCCAGCATTCCTCAACGCGCAGTTCGTCGGATTAGGGCCGTTCACCGTTCTGCTCTGGCTGCCCGGGATTCTGTGGCTGCTCTTTGCGCGAGCGGCAAAGCCATGGCGCTTCGCCGGACTTACCTACGTCCTGTTTCTGCCGCTGATGATCGCGCTGCACGCCAAGGACTACTACCTCGCACCCATCTACCCGATCTACTTCGCCGCCGGCGCCGTTGCATGGATGCAGTGGGCCGGAGTCACGCGCTGGCGCAATGCCTTGGCAGGCGCCTATGCTATCGCCCTCATCGCTGCGTTCTTCCTGGTCCTGCCTTTCGCTGTGCCAGTACTTCCGCCACAGCAGTTCCTTGCTTATGAAAAGAAGCTGGGCTTCGCGCCGAAGGACTCCGAGAACCACGCGCCCACCATCCTTCCGCAGTTCTATGCCGACCGTTTCGGCTGGACCGATCTCGTTGCGCAGGTCAACGCGATCTATCACGCCCTGCCGCCGGACGAGCAGGCCCGCACCGGCATCTTCGCGCAGAACTACGGACAGGCCAGCGCCATCAATATCCTCGGCGAACACGACGGCCTGCCGACCGTCATCAGCGGACATCAGAACTACTGGCTCTGGGGGCCGCGAGGCTACACGGGCGCGGAGATGATTGTCCTGTCGCAAGCCTCACTCTCCGAGATACAGGAAAACTACGCCTCATGCAGACTCGTCGGCATGCGCGACAATCCGCTCGCCATGCCCTGGGAGCACGGCCCCATCTACCTTTGCTATGGCAGGAAAACTACCTATGCGGCAGACTGGAAGGAGTTTAAGAACTACTACTGATCGCATCGGAGCCGGAGCCTCTTACCGCATTGAACGAAGCCACGCCGCTGCACGCACACACCGAGGCCCGTAACGACTCACCCCAAAGGCATGAGCTTCCGCGCGTACTGCGCACCTCGCATGCCACCGCAATTGTCGTCGGCACGCTCATCGGCAGCGGCATCTTCCTCGTCCCGCATGAAATGATGCAGTCCACCGGCTCCTCTGGCCTTGTCTATCTCGCGTGGATCGTCGGTGGCCTGCTCTCGCTCTTCGGCGCCATGACCTATGCCGAGCTCAGCACCCTGCAGCCTTACACCGGCGGCGAATATGTCTACCTGCGCGGAGCCTACGGCGACCTCACCGCCTTCCTCTACATGTGGACGTGGTTCGCCGTGGCCAAGCCCGCATCGATCGCCAGCGTCACCACCGGACTTGCGCGCACGCTCGCCATCTTTCCGGCCTTTCGCTGGCTCCCCGCGGAAGCAGTGCATGTGCCCTTCGCCATCACCTGGGCGCAGCTCTTCGCCATCGTCGCCACGTGGGGCATCACCGGACTGAATTATCTTGGCATCAAGAAGGCCGGAGACTTCCAGCTCATCTTCACCTGGCTTAAGGGCCTGCTCATTCTTGCCATCGCCGGCTTCTGCTTTGCCTCCGGCATGGGCCACTGGACGAACTTCACCACCGTCTTCACCGGCGCCCACGGCGGCTTCAGCGGATTCATGGTCGCGCTCATCGCCGCGCTCTGGGCCTATGACGGCTGGAACGACCTCACCATGGTCTCGGGCGAAGTCCAGCACCCTGAGAAAAGCCTGCCTATCGCGCTCATCGCGGGACTCGGCATCGTCGGCGTGCTCTACATGGCCACCAACGCCGCCATCCAGTACATCCTTCCGGCTTCGGCCATCGCCGCCGCACCTCGCCCTGCCGTCTCCGCGCTTGCGCTGGTCACTGGCCACTGGGGAGCGGCGCTGGTCTCCGCCGTCATGGCGCTAAGCATCTTCGTCACGCTCAACGGCACCATCATGTCCGGCGCCCGCATTCCCTTCGCTGCCGCACAGGACGGCCTCTTCTTCCGCCGCATGGCAGACGTTCACCCACGCTTCCAGAGCCCTTCGACTTCACTTCTCGTGCAGGCGCTGCTCACCACCGGACTACTGCTCGCTGTCGGTCGCTTCCAGCAGCTCTTCGAGCTCGCCATCTTCGCCGAATGGCTTTTCTACATGATTACGGCAACGACCATCTTCCACTACCGCCGCACCGCACCGGCCGCGAAAACCTTCCGCGCCTGGGGATACCCGGCCGTACCGCTGCTCTTCATCGCCGCCGCCGCCGTACTGCTCTACTTCTCCTACGTTGAGAACCTGATCAGCTCACTGCTCGGCTCGGCCATCATTCTGCTCGGCATCCCGCTCTTCTTCGTCATTCGGCGCAACACACGTTAAGTCAGAGACTCATACACCAGCCGCGCAGCAGCCAGATCTTCCGCAGCCACCCCCAGCGATTTGTAGACGACGCGTCCGCTCACAGGCTTCGCCACCGAACCCGCCAGCACCTCACCAAGTTCGGCGTAAATATTCGCGCCCGTGGCGAGAATATCTCCCGATTCCCGCAAAGCCGCCTCGCGCGACTCCACCACAACCGGAGCTTGCATCGCCACGTCATCCAGCTCACGCTTCCCCGGGCCGATCGCTCCCACGGCAGCGACGAAGGTCTCCTCGCCGAGCCACTCTCCACGAATCAACGGCTCGGAAACATTCGCAACGCCGAAGACAATATCCGCTCCACGCACCGCCTCCTCGACATCGCATGCCCGTCCGCCGCACTCGGCGGCCAGCCGCTGCGCGTGCTCAGACGTACGGCTCCAGATGCGAATTTCGCGGATCTCCCGTACGCGCCGTAATGCTTCGATATGTGCCCGCGCCTGCACGCCGGAACCCAGCACGGCCACCACACTCGGCACGTCACGGCTGAAGGTGCGGGCCGCAATCGCTGAGACAGCAGCCGTGCGCATCTCTGTGATCAAGCGGCCGTCCATCACCGCCAGTGGCTCGCCTGTCGCCGCTCGGAAGAGCTGGATTACCGCCTGATGAGTCGGGAGGCGTCCGTTCTTCTCGTAAACCGTGACCACCTTCAGTCCCATCAGATCGCCGTCCACAGCCGGCATCAAACCCATCAGCCCATGGCTCTCCGGCACTGCCAGCACCGAGCGTACGGGCTGGCGAATTTGCCCGGATGAAAGACGGATCAATGCCCACTCAAGAACTGGCAGCAAGGTGTCATAGCTCAGGCAACGGCGAACCTCCGATTCGGAAACAATGCGCATCGTCCTGTAAACGTATCAGGTAGAAAAGACTCTCTATTAGCATCCAATCGCGAAAGAATCTAGAGCACGGACCACAAAAGGATCAAATTTTGTATCCAACGGACCGGAACGGAACCATAACCGTATGGGAAACAGTAATTCTGTTGACTTTCCGAGTACCGGCTTCCATGCTGGATAGTGAAAGCTCAGGACAATAAATTATTGTTGTGCGGCTGGAGCTTTTCGGATCGTTCGCTGAGTCCTTCAGCCTTTCCAGCCACTACCGCCTGCAGTCATGGCCCTCCCCATCCACTGCAACGGATTCTCGTGATACTTGCTGCCAGGATTTTTCTTCGATGAAGCTTCCACACCTCTTCAGACCGGACCTGATTGCACTTTCCGTGCTTCTGACCTCGGTCGCGGCCCTTACGGCCTTCAGCTTTATCGACATCCTCTGCACAGCTGCCGGCCAGCGGCGCCGGCTCTGGCTCGCGGCGGGAGCTGCCGCATCCGGCTTCAGCCTCTGGTCCATGCACTTTCTCGTGGTCCAGGCCTTCCTTCCGCGTGAAGCCGTAAGCTACTCGATTCCCCTGGTCGTCGCCTCGCTCTGCGGCGCCATCTTCACTTCGCTCACGGCTCTCGTCTGCGTCGTCCGCAGAACGCAGACGCCTCTGGCTGCGACCGTCACTTCCCTGCTGATGTCCACCGGGCTGTGGATCATGCATCTCACCGGCACCGCCGCTATCAGCGCGCCCCGCGCCGTGCACTTGCATCCCTTCTTCATCCTGCTCGCCGCACTTGTCACTTTCCTTTTCTGCGGCGCATCGCTGCAGACCGTGGCCCATTCGCAATCCCCTGCAGGAGCAGGCCCCGTGTGGCGGGTCTCCTCCGCCTGCGTCACTAGCCTCGGACTCGCGGCCCTGCTCTCAGTCTGCGTGATTACCGTGCCCCTGCCGACGCAGTTCGCTCTCCTGCTTCAACCCTGGATGCAGAACACCAGCAGCCTGAGCGTCGTCGGCGTGGCCGGCGTGACCGGGCTGATCGCAGCCGCAGCCTTTCTTTCTACATCCATGGAGCGCTACCTCAGCCGCCAGTCGCGAATCAGGATGGCCATGATCGCGCAGCTGCAGGAATCCAACACCCTGCGCGAAGCCATCGTCGACAGCGCATTGTTCGCAATCATCTCCACCGACCTCAACGGCATGATCCGCTCCGTGAACCGCGCCGCAATCCAGATGCTCGGCTATTCGGCTCAGGAGATGATCGGCAATATGTCACTTCTCCACCTGCACGATCCGGCCGAGGTCGAGGAGCAGGCGATCCGTCTGAGCGTGCAGCTTCGCCGCGGCATTCCAGCCGATGTCGAGGCAATCACTACCCTGACAGGCGATCAGCGGCTGGACGAGCGCGAGTGGACCTACATGCGCCGCGACGGTCAGGCCGTTCCGGTGCGCCTCTCCATCAGCCCGCTTCAGTTTGCCGGTTCGGCAAACGACGAGCTCTCCAGTCAGCAGGGCTTCCTCATCA
The DNA here is from genome assembly GCF_047605705.1 of Silvibacterium sp. NCBI lineage: Bacteria > Pseudomonadati > Acidobacteriota > Terriglobia > Terriglobales > Acidobacteriaceae > Silvibacterium > Silvibacterium sp. The sequence continues at coordinate 106,397 of NZ_JASGFD010000007.1, forward strand.
TTGCCCAGGACATCAGCGCCCAGAAGAGCGCCGAGCAGACCATGCGCCGCATGGCGCTTTATGATCCGCTCACCGGCCTGCCGAACCGCACGCTGCTGGAAGAGCAGATCATCCGTTCGCTGGCGCTTGCCGGACGCCATCGTCTTCAGGTATCGCTCGCCGTCATCGATCTCGACCGCTTCAAGCAGATCAACGATTCTCTCGGTCGCCTTGTGGGCGACGAGGTGCTGCTGCTGCTCTCGCGCCGCCTCACCGAGACGGTCCGCACCTCCGATATGGTGGTGCGCCTGGGCAGCGACGAGTTCGTGATCCTGATGCCCGGCATCGAGCATCCCCGTCAGTCTCTCGACGTGATGCAGCGCGTGCTGCAGGCTCTCTCCGAACCGATCTGCCTCGAAGGCCAGGAGTTTTACGTCACGCCGAGCATCGGCATCAGTGCCTTCCCCAACGATGGCCACGACCTGAACACTCTTCTGCGCAAAGCAGACCGCGCCATGTACAAGGCAAAGTCCCGCGGACGAAACAGCGTCGCCATCTTCTCGAGCGAATTCGAGAGCGAGGCCTCGAGCCTGCTCGCCATGGACAGCGCGCTGCGCCGGGCCATCAAGCGCAATGAGTTCTTCCTCGTCTACCAGCCGATCTTCCACATCCCCACCGGCGAAATCTCCGGTCTGGAAGCGCTGATCCGCTGGCAGCAGCCCGATGGATCCGTGCTTTCGCCTGCGGGCTTTATCCCCCTGGCCGAGGAAACCGGTCTCATCTTCAAGATCGGCGAATGGGTGCTCCGCACCGCCTGCGCCCGCGTCGGCATGTTCTCCCGCGCGGCCCGCAAGCCGCTGCGGATGGCGGTGAACATCTCGCCCTACCAGTTCCGCGATCCCCAGCTTCTCCAGTGCATCCAGGAGACCCTCGCCACCACCGGTATCGAGCCCTCGCAGCTCGAGCTCGAGATCACCGAAGGTGTCCTGCTTGACGACAGCAGCGAAGCCGAAGAAACCATCCGCCAGCTGCGCACGCTCGGCATCCAGATCGCCATGGATGACTTCGGCACCGGTTACTCGAGCCTCGGCTATCTCAAGCGTTTCCCTATCGACCGCTTGAAGATCGACCGTTCCTTCGTCACCGGCATGGAGAGCACCCGCAACGACCTCACCCTGACCGAAGCCGTCATCAAGATGGGCCACAGCCTGAATGCCCAGGTGACAGCGGAGGGAGTGGAATCGGCGCAGCAGTGGCAGTATTTGTGCGAGCAGGGATGCGACGACGCCCAGGGTTTTCATCTGGCTCGTCCCATGCGCGCCGAACAGCTGCTCGAGTTCCTGTTGAGCCGCGCCGAAGAACAGGTTTCAGCAAGGCTTGCCGCACACCGCCCGGCGGTCAGCTTTGATGTAAACTAGTAGCTGCGAGTCCGATGGTCTTCACGATCCTCCCCGGTCGAATCCCTGCGAAACAGGTACCACGAAGGGTTAAGATTTCGAAGTCCGGCCGCAGTGCGCCGCGCGAACGTGTGCGCCCGACCAGTTTGCTTTGATGAGGAGAAGCCTTTCATGGCCAAGATCGCTAAAACCGCAGATCGTAAGAAAGTTATGGACACGTCCAAGAGCACGGACTGCCCCAAGTGCAGCAAGCCGACCCGCATTGTGAAGCGCGTCAAGGACCGCGAGCGCGGCACCCCTGGTGGCGTTTACATCTCCTGCTCGGCCTGCGATTTCTACGAGAAGCTCTAGTCCCGGCCGTACAATCCGCAGTCGAAAAAGCCCGGCTTATCGCCGGGCTTTTTCATTTTCCTCTGCAAGTTCTCGGGGGACCATGCAAGCCCGATATTGGCTTGAGTGGGGAACGCACAATCTTTCATCGGGTGTCCCACATCTCGTTCTGAACGAAATGTGGGACGATCTGAACCTAGCTCGCGATCGTCTCCGGCTCACTCGCAGGCGAAACCGTGAGGTAAGCCTTGCGGCTTCGCGCCCACAGCACCAGCAGGAAGCCAGCCGCGACCGAACCGATGCTCGCCATCTGCGCGTTCGTCAGCACATGGAAGTAGATCGGCGGATTGATGCGGATGAACTCCACCAGGAAGCGAGCAATGCCCGTCAGGATGAGGTACTCGCCCGTCAGCTGACCGATCGGCTTCTGCCGCACGGGACCGCCGCGCCGCCAGAGGATCCACGCGATGAAGAGCGCCGCGATGAACTCATAGATCGGCGTGGGATGCACATAGACACCCTTGGGCGTGGGGACCAGCCCGTCCGGGAAGGCCATGCCCCAGGGCAGGCTCGTAGGCTTGCCGTAGTCGCCGTCGCCGGAGACAAGGCAGCCGATGCGGCCGACGCCATAGCCGACCGCGGCGCACGAAGTCGCCAGGTCCAGCATCGAGAGTCCGCCGATGCGATAGCTGCGCCCCTGCCAGAGCAGTGCCAGGATGCCGAAGACCAGGCCGCCAAACCACGCAAAGCCCGCGCGATCAAGCAGGGTGGCCATCGGGTGAGCCATCAGCTCATGCGGCTCCTGCAGCACATGCCAGAGCTTGGATCCGATGACACCCGCAACCGTGCAGATCGCCACAATCCCGATCGCATCCGCCTCGATCTTCCAGCGGCGAAAGTTGCGTTGCAGCACGAGGCAGGCACAGACCGCAGCCAGCCAAAGCAGAATTCCGAAGGTGCCGACACTGAATCGGCCGATATGAATAAAGGGATACATCAGGAGTCTACTGTCTCAAGTATAGCTTTCTTCTTTCAGATATCCTAAGACGGTCGGCAGCCCCTATCCGTGAGCAACGCTGCCGACTAACTCTCTTCCCTCGGAGACCCGAACGGTGAGCTCGTCCCTGATCCACAAGGATTTTCCTGTCTTGTTCAGCGAAGAACAGATCCGCCAGCGCATTATCGAAATCGGCAAACAGATCGATGCAGACTATGAGGGAAAGAGCGTAGTCCTGGTGGGCGTGCTGAAGGGCGCGGCCATTTTCCTCTCCGACCTGGCACGCGCCATTAGCGTGCAGTGCACCTTTGATTTCGTCGCCGTCTCCAGCTATGGCAAGGGCCAGCGCTCGAGCGGAGCCGTCAAGCTGATCAAGGACCTCGATCAGCCGATCGAAGGCAAGCACATCATCGTGGTTGAAGACATACTCGACACAGGACTCACGCTCAGCTACCTGCACAGCCTCTTCAAGCGTCATAACCCGGCCAGCCTGCGCATCGCCGCGCTGCTCGACAAGCCCTCCCGCCGTCTGGCACAAATTGAAGCCGATTACACCGGCTTCCAGATCCCGAATCACTTCGTCATCGGCTACGGCATGGATTACGCGGAGCGCTTCCGCAATGTGCCGGACATCCGCCTGATGCCGCCCGATTCCCCCGAGCTGCACTAGCGCACGCTGTGCACTCGATTCAGGAGTTGCTTCATGACCACCTCTTCTCTCTCCTCTGCGATCGAATCTGTTCCCGTTTATGACGCAGCGGCCTTCGCCGCGCAGGCATTGTCCAGCCCGGCTGCGCTGTCCGCGGTCATCGACCACACGCTGCTCAAGGCCGACGCCACCCGCGAGCAGGCGTTGAAAATTGCGCGCGAAGCCGCCGAGTACCGCTTTGCCTGCGCCATGGTGAACCCGGTCTGGACCGGCCTGCTGGCCTCGGAACTCGCTGGCACCGGCATCCCTGTCGGCGTAGTCGTCGGCTTCCCTCTCGGGGCGAACCTCGTCAGCACCAAGCGCGAAGAAACCGCCGCGCTGTTGCGTCTCGGCGCGAAGGAAATCGACATGGTGCTCAACATCGGGCTGCTCAAGTCCGGTGAGACCACGCGCGTGGCGCGCGACATTGAGGCTGTCGTCGAAGTCAGTCACGATGCCGGCGCCATTGTGAAGGTGATTCTCGAAACCTGCCTGCTGACGACCGAGGAGAAGCTCACCGCCTCGGAGATCGCCTGCGCGGCCGGCGTCGACTTCCTCAAAACCAGCACCGGTTTCTCCGTCCATGGCGCAACCGCCGAGGACGTGGCCCTGTTACGCGGCGTGGCCGGAACCCGCTGCGGCGTGAAGGCATCGGGCGGCATCCGCACCCTCGTCGACGCCGAAACGATGCTGCGTGCCGGAGCCAGCCGCATCGGTGCAAGCGCAAGCGTGGCCATCGTGGAGGCACTCAAGCACGGCGCAAAGCCGGATTCGTCTCAAGGCGCATCGGGCTACTGATCCCATCGATCCTCCGTCATCCCGACAGAAGCAATAGAGGGAGCGAGGTGCGGGTGCCTGCAGTTTGCCTTGGACAGGCAACATGCGGGTGCCCCATCCAAGCTCCGCTTGGGTGGGATAGTAGAGGCCACAAAAAATAGTCATCCCCGCCGGAGCTGCACGCCCACGTATCGCCTCCGGTTCGCCGGTGCGCACCCGCCTGTTGTTCCTCCGCCGAACGCCGTATGAATGCTTTATGATGGCTCCTCTGAAGAGTTTTCTACCGGCCGCGCAATCACGATAGAACGGCATGGAACGATGCCTGCGCCGCGCCGGATGCCTGACAGGAAACGCGTGACCGAAGAGCCGAAACCCATCGCTGGCAATCCCGAGGCATATGAAGGCGACTACCGCCCCTCCGCGGTTTCGCCTGCGCACACGCAGGTCCGCATCGAGCCGCTTTCGACGGAATTCCTCATCCGTCTCGCCGACGCGCTCAACACCACGCTGGACCTGAACACGTTGCTGCGCCGCACCGCCGATCTCGTCCGCGCCGTCATCGACTACCGCATCTTCGCGATCCTGCTCGTCAACGACCGCACGAAGGATCTCCGCATGCGCTTCCAGATCGGGCACACGCCGGAGATCGAGCGTATGCGCATCAAGATCGGCCAGGGGATCGTGGGCCGCGTTGCCCAGGAACGGCACGCCATCCTCATCCAGGACGTCTCCCAGGCAGAGAACTACATCAACGCCAACCCCGACGTCCGCTCTGAGCTCGCCGTCCCGCTCATCGTCAAGAATCGCCTCATCGGCGTCATCGACATCCAGTCCGAGCAGCCGAACTACTTCTCACCGGAGCACCAGCGCCTGCTCACCCTCACCGCTTCGCGCGTGGGACAGGCCATCGAGAATGCCCGCCTCTACACCCGCGTCGCGCGGCAGGCCCAGACGCTTGAAGTCCTCAACGAGATCAGCCGCGAGCTCACCTCGATCCTCGATGTCGATGCCCTGCTCGAGCGCGTCGGTCAGCTCCTGCGCCGCATCATCGACTTCCAGATGTTCTCCGTATGGCTGGTCAACGAGCGCGACAAAGTCCTCGAAAACCGCTACGCGGTGCGCTTCGGCGAACGTTTCTATCCCGGCGAAAAGATTCCGCTCGACCGCGGCCTCGTCGGCGCGGCGATCCAGGATCGCCAAGCCGTGCATGTCTCCGATGTCCGCAAGGACAAGCGGTATCACATGATCAATCCCGAGACCCGCTCGGAGATGGCCGTGCCCCTCATCTATAAGGGCAAGGTCATCGGCGTCCTCGACATCGAGCACACACGCAGCCACTACTTCAATGAGGATCACGAGCGCGCGCTCTCGACGCTCGCCGCGCAGATCGCCATCTCGATCGAGAATGCGCAGCTTTACCAGCGTGTGATGCAACAGGAGCAGCGCCTCGAGCGCGACCTCGCCATGGCCCGCGAGGTACAGCTTCGCCTGCTTCCCCCCGTGAAGCCGCAGCATGAGCACGCCGAGTTCTCCGCGCGCTTCGTGCCCGCGCGCACCATCGGCGGCGACCTCTATGACTTCCTGCCCTACGACGCGAACCGCAGCGCCATCGCGCTTGGCGACGTAAGCGGCAAGGCCGCGCCGGCCGCGCTCTACGCCGCGCTGGTCAGCGGCATCATGCGCTCTGCCGCGAACCAGAACCTTTCGCCGTCGGAGATGCTCGAAGAGCTCAACGAATCGCTGCAGGAGCGCAAGGTCGATTCGCAGTACGTCGCCATGGTCTATGCGCTCTGGAATGACGACAACCGCACGCTGCAGATCGCGAACGCCGGCGCCGTGCAGCCACTCATCTGTCGCAGCGGCGAGGTGGATACCGTGCACGCCGAGGGCTTCCCTCTCGGCATGTTCCCCGGCGTAAAGTACGAAGAGTTCTCGCTCGCCACGCAGCCCGGCGACTCCCTCATCTTCTTCAGCGACGGTATCGTCGATGCGCAGAACGCAGCCGGCGATATGTTCGGCGACGAGCGGCTCCGCAACGTCGTCACGAAGAACCACCAGAAGCCAGCCTCGAAGATCGCCGACGCCATCCTCGCCGAAGTCGGAAAGTTCCAGGGCGGCCGCGAGCGTTTCGATGACGAAACCGTGCTCGTGCTCAAGGTGCTGTAAAAAACTAATTCCGCATCCACCATAGAACTGTCATTCCGACCGAAGCGAGGCGGCTCTTCGTCTCGTGCAGTGGAGGAACCTGCGGTTTTGCATGCGTCTGCACAAAACAAACGGCCAGCAATCCCCCTAGAACCGGGACCTCTGGCCGTCTCTGTGACTGACGACTGGCACTTTCAACTGCCGGTCGTCAATGTGTGCCTGTAACCGTTACTTATTTCCTGCTTCCGTGCTGCGGATGAACGCGGCCACGCGATCATGCAGCTTGGCCAGCGAAGCGTCGTGCACATAAACCATGTGGCCCGACTCATACCAGTCGTACTCGATGTTCGAAGCCAGGCTCTGCGGAATCGGCAGGTGCTTGTCTTCGTAGTACGCCGCATAGAAGGGCGTGGCCAGGTCGTAGTAGCCGCCGTTCACCATCACCTTCAGCTTCGGGTTGGTCTTCATGGCCATCGCCAGGTCGCCGCTCACGTTCACGCCGATGGAATTGCCGTCGTGCTTGAAGTCCCATTCGTGGCCGCCAAAGTCCGCCATCGGCAGATAGGTCTGTCCCTGGCCATACTTCAGGTCGCGACGGACATAATCGTTGAACAGCGCAACGTAAGCCGACGAGATCGCCGAGCTCTGCGGATCGTATTCCGACTCTTCGCTCAGCGGGTTCAGCGACGGCCCGGAGAAGCGCGTGTCGAGACGGCCCGTGGTCAGGTCGTTGTCATCCTGCAGGTTCTTCGTGAAGCCACCGCCGCTCACACGCAGGTCGGCCTTCAGCAGGTAGTCCACCGAGAGGCCGGTGTACTCGTGCAGCTTCTCTGCAACCTGCTTCTTCTCGTCCTCCGGCAGATCGGAGCCGAGCGCCAGCGCATGCGCGTACTCGCCAAAGGCATACGCCTCCACTTCCTTGAGGAAGGGCTCGAGCGCAGCCGGCTGGCTGGGCAGCTTGTGGTGATACCACGCAGTCGCCGCGTAGGTCGGCAGCCCGGTCTCAAACGGCAGGTCAATGCCGGGATTCATGCGCGCGCCATCGATATCCGAATTGAAGTTGAAGATCTGCGAGAGCAGGATCACGCCGTTCAGGTCGATGTCCTTCTCGTTCTCGAGGATGTTCGACACCACGGCCGAGCGCGTCGTGCCGTAGCTCTCGCCGAAGAGATACTTGGGCGAGTTCCAGCGGTTGTTCTTGCTGATGTAGCGGGCGATGAAGCGCGCGAAGGCGTGGCCGTCTTCGTCGATGCCCCAGAAGGACTTTTCCTTGTCCTTGCCCACCAGACGTCCAAATCCGGTGCCCGGCATATCGATGAAGACCAGATCCGTCGTGTCGAGCAGGCTGTACTCGTTGTCCACGAGCTTGTACGGCGCCGCGGCCAGATGCTGATCGCTCGCGGTGACCACATGCTTCGGACCGACAGAGCCCATGTGCAGCCACACTGTCGAGCTGCCCGGTCCACCGTTGTAGAGGAAGGTGATGGGACGATCTTCCGGATGCGCAACATCCTTCTTCGTGTACGCGACGTAGAAGATGCGCGCGACCGGCGGCTTCTCCTTCGATTCCTTGTCCGCTGCAGCGTCGATCGCGGCCTGCGTGCCGGGCAGCGGTTCGCCGTCCGCGCCGAGCTGCGCGTCCTGCTCCTCGGTTGCGCCGACGGTGATGGTTCCCGCCGTAGCAGTGTAGGCGATGGCGTGTCCGCCGACAGTGACCGTGCCATCCGTAATGGAGTCGGGCGCGACAGTAGGAGTCTTGGCGGGAGCATCGTCGGCAGCAAATGCCGAGGCAGTCATCGCCGCGTACAATACAGCGGCAAAGAATGGAGCAGTCTTAGACATGAAATCTTCCTCGATCGGTTACGAATTCAAAATGCGCGGTGAGTCGCCGGAACAATTACGCAAAGTATAAAGCGGCACAAGAGGTGCCCGTTTTCGGACAACTCCTGTGCCGCTTCACCGCACGATCGAGGGCCTGGGTGGATCGTCTATTCGTGCCAGGCGCCGAGCTGTTTTCGTATCAGTACCAGCTGCCCCAGGTGATAGCTGTTGTGGTCCGCAGCCAGCAGCACCTCGCGCAGCACCGTCTGCCCGTCGCCCCATGGGATCTTTGCGTACAGGTTCGTCTCATGGTCGCGGACCAGCTTCTCGAACTCCGCAAGGTCCGCCTTCACTGCCCTCACCGACCGCTGCCATTTCTCTTCCTCGACGTGCGCTTCCTCGGCAGGCCAGTAGTCATCGGGCCACTTCGGTGCGACGTACTTCGGATCAGTGCAGAACACCAGCAGGTCGTGCAGTGCAATGCGCAGATGCTCCAGCAGTTGCCAGGCGCTGTGCGGTGAGCCCTTGGGCCGCTTCGTGTAGAACTCGGGCGCAAGGTCACCGATGGATGCGTCGAAATCGGCGTGTGCGCTGCCACCGCGCAGCAACTCCACCAGCTGCTCACGTATGACTTTCTCTTCTGTGGATTTTGTTTCCGTCATGCATCCCTCCGCAAGGATGGTCCCGTTCGTGGAATAACGTTCTCTTCTCGCGCTCGTTCTTTCCCTTGGGATGCCGGATTTCAGAGAGCCGCTTCCTTCCGCATCACGACGTAAACGCAACTTTGACAGTCATGAAAAAGCCCACCCCTTCTGACGGAGGGATGGGCTTGAAAAAAAAGTGTATGAGGGTTTAAACCGCGACGGCCTCGCGCTTGCTGCTGAAGACGTTGCCCATGCGGCGAATCTGCGCACCTACGCCGCGCAGCTTCTCTTCGATGTGCTCGTAGCCGCGATCCATGTGGTACACACGATCGAGAATCGACTCGCCATCGGCCACCAGCGCCGCCAGCACCAGCGAAGCCGATGCGCGCAGATCCGAGCACATCACGGCAGCCGCCGAAAGCGGAGCCTTGCCGCGAATGGTCGCCGTGCGCCCGTCCACCTTGATGTTCGCGCCCATGCGGATCAGCTCCTGCACGTGCATGAAGCGGTTTTCGAAAATGTTTTCGACAACCACCGAGGTGCCTTCCGCCTGCGTCGCCAGCGCCATGTACTGCGCCTGCATGTCGGTCGGGAAGCCGGGATACTCTTCGGTGGACATATCCGCACCCTTGAGGTTGCCCTCGCTGCGCACGCGGATCGAATCCTTGCCGATGATCTCGATGCGCGCGCCGCACTCTTCGAGCTTGCCGATCACCGCGCCCAGGTGCGCCGGATTGCAGTTCGACACACACAGATCGCCGCCCGTGATCGCGCCCGCTACCAGGAACGTACCCGCTTCGATGCGGTCCGGGTTAATGCGGTGCTTCGCGCCGTGCAGCTTGTCCACGCCCTGCACCTTGATGATGGATGAGCCCGCGCCTTCGATCTTCGCGCCCATCGCCGTCAACAGAGCGGCCAGATCGGTCACTTCAGGCTCACGCGCGCAGTTCTCGAGGATCGTCTCACCCTCGGCCAGCACCGCGGCCATCAGCAGGTCTTCCGTGCCGGTTACCGTGATCTTGTCGAAATGAATGTGTGCGCCCTTCAGCCGCTCCGCCCGAGCCTCGATGTAGCCATGCTCATAGCTGATGGTCGCGCCCATCGTCTCCAGGCCCTTGATGTGCAGGTCGATTGGGCGTCCGCCGATCGCGCAGCCGCCGGGCATCGCCACGCGCGCCATGCCGGTGCGCGCCACCAGCGGCCCCAGCACCAGCGACGACGCACGCATCGTCTTCACGATCTCGTACTTCGCCACCGGGTCCGAAAGCAGGCGGCAGCTGATGCTGGTGCGATGCTGCGCGCGGCCATAACCCAGTTCCACCTCGGCGCCCATCGAAACCAGGAGCTTACGCTCGGTCTCGATATCGTGGACCTGCGGAATGTTTTCGAGCACGACCTCTTCCTCGGTAAGGATGGCCGCAGCCATGCACGGAAGTGCCGAATTCTTTGCGCCGCTGACGCGGATGGTGCCGAGCAGCGGGTTGCCGCCACGAATGACAAATTTGTCCATATTTCTCCGGGAGCCCCAGAACGTTCAGCCGTCCGTTCAGCCGTCCTGCGGGCCTTTTCCTCTTCACGTCGAGTGTAAATTGATTCCGAGTCCGAGCGGGTGTCGACCTTGAGCCCTGCATCGCCAGGCAACGCTCCGGGGGCTTCATCCAAGCTCCCGCTTGGGTGGAAAGGCGAGATCGCGGGTGCCCCAGGTCTCGATTCTGAGACCTGGGATGGCGAAACCGCGGCGATCCCCACTCCGCGAGACGGGACAACCCGCTCAGGGAGCCTGCGGCGCTGGTGTCTGCGGAGCTGGCACCGTCGGTTCCACCCAGTACGCTCGCCGCGCCGTCACCTCGAGCTTCGGATATTCCTTCAGCTTCACCTCCAGCGCATGCGGGCCCGGAGCCGGCGACTGCGGCCGGAAGCTCAGCAGGTAGCGATTCGGCACGTGGTTGGTGATCGCCGCCAGATCTTTCTGCAGATTCTTCTCGTTGCTGAACTTGAAGAACTCACCGCCCGTCATGCCGGCAATGCTCTCCGGCACATTGCGCTTCAGCCCGTCGATCCCCAGCTGCACCACCAGCTGCGCCGCCTTCAGCGGCGGAGCCAGCAGTCCAAGACAATTCCAGAACTGCACCAGCCGGTTAGGATTCTTCTGGCCGGAATCGTCCGGATACTTCCCCATGCAGCCATGCGGAGGCCCAGGACGGTCATCCTGCACGATCAGCGGGGCCTTCCTCTTGAAGTCGCTCCTGATCGACGAAAACGCCACGCTGTAAACGATCGTGTTCGTATCGCTGATCGCCCGCACCGTCTCCACCAGCCCGGCTTCGCTGCCGTGGTCGTTCGTCTCGCTCAGCAACAGAATCACGCGCCGGTACTTCGGAGGCTGCGTCCGCAGCTGGTCTACCGCATAGGAGACGCCGTCAAAGATAGCCGCCCCGTCGTCGCCCGGCTGCAGCGAGTGCATCGCCGCCGCAACGTCGCTCCAGTTCGGGGTGAACGGCTGCTCCAAATAGACGTGGCTGTCGAAGCCCACCACCGCGACCGTGTGCTCCACATCGCCGGTCACCGCCTCGATCATCGGCTCAAGCTCCGGATAGAGATCCATCTTCAGCGCGCCTGAGCTACCCGTCTCCACCACGATTACCAGCGCAACCGGCTGGCCGTCGTTCCCTTCCTCCAGCGTGACCGGCTGCTCCACGCCGTTGTCGGTCACGGTGAAATCCTTCGCGGTCAGCGTGTACACCGGATGCCCCGACTTGTCCCGCACCAGCGTCGGCACCTGCACCAGGGTGGTCTCCGCGCGAAAGGTCGGCGTCTGCGCGGAATCCGGATTATCGACCGGCGGCAATGCCGGTTTGTCCTGCGCGAACAGGGGCGCAGCCACAAGAGCGCTTGCGAGCAGGCTTGCCGGGAAGAGCTTCATCATCGTGAGGCGCACAACCTTTCTGCGGAGAAAGAGAAAGACCCGCCGCATGAGGGCGGCGGGTCTTTGACTCTTGGAAGGATGAAATAGAAAGCCCGGAAAACCGCTTATAGGCCCGAGGGATTGTCTTCAATTGCCTGCCGGACGTTGCCGTTCGACTGCGCCAGCCGCCGCACCGCCTCCGGCTTGTCCACGCTGGCCTTCAGCATCACCAGTGCCACCGGCACGCTGCGCCCGGCGGACTTGATCACTTCCACTGCCTTCTCGCGAGTAATCTCGCAGGCCCGCATCAGCATGCTGATGCCGCGCTCGACCAGCTTCGAGTTCTGCATGTGCACGTTCACCATCAGGTTTTCGTACACATAGCCCAGCCGCGTCATCGCGCCCGTCGTGATCATGTTGCAGATCATCTTCTGCGCCGTCGCTGCCTTCATGCGCGTCGAGCCGGAAATCACCTCGGGACCGACCTCAGCCACGATCGAGATATCCGAAGCCTCCGCCAGCGGCGTGTTCGGATTGCAGGTGATGCAGGCCGTCTTCGCGCCGCGTGCACGGGCGTAGGCGACAGCCGCAACCACGTACGGTGTGCGGCCGCTTGAAGACAGGCCGATCACCATGTCCTTGCGGGTGGGCCGCCGTCGTGCGATGTCTCTCTGGCCCAGCTCTTCGGAGTCCTCATTCACCTCGACCGGCGATGCCAGCGCCTTCGGCCCGCCGGCCATGATGTACTGTACGGTCTGCGGCGAGGTGGAGAAATACGGCGGGCATTCGCAGGCGTCGAGCGATGCGATACGGCCGCTCGAACCGGCTCCGATGTAGATGAGACGGCCGCCATCGCGCAGACTGTGCGCC